>JARFQZ010000163.1 GCA_029287515.1 Lysobacterales bacterium | reverse complement strand
CCACCGCACAGGGTGGCACGATCTTCGTGTATGGAGCACTGGCGCCGCAGCCCACGCCGTACCCGCTGATGGAAGCGCTGGGCAAGGGCCTGTCGATACAGGGTTATACCTTATTTGAGATCACCGGTGAGCCGGCACGAAAGGCGCAGGCGAAGCAATTCGTTTACGAAGGCATGGCCGCGGGTGATCTGAATCCCAGCGTGGCGAAAACGTTCAGCCTGGACGATATTGTCGAGGCGCACCTTTTCATGGAGTCCAATCAGCAGATCGGTAAAATCATCGTTTTGACGTGACGCTGCGCCCGCGCTGAGTCACCAGGTAATTCGCGAAGCTGGCCAGCCAGTGGCTGCCTTCGTAGTGCTCTGCTGAAACATTGGCCAGGCCTGCTTCTGCGAGGACGCTGGCAGCGGCCAGCAGGGAAGCCCGCCTGGGATCCGCCTCTGGCAGTGCGTGGGCAATATTCTCCAGGATCCAGGCCCTGGAAAGATTCACGCCATCGAGGTGGACCAGCTTTCCGTCCGTCGGGTCGTTGACGATACCGATTGCCAGCCAGTCGCCGCTGCCGTCCAGCGGGATATCAGGCAGGAACGTCGCCAGCCATTCGGCGAAAGCGATTTGCGGTAACAGCCGGCGCATCAGGTCCGCCTCCATCAGGCATGGCGACAGGAAGTCCTCACCGGAGGGTTCGTAGGCCATCGGGCAATTACGGTCAGCCTGGTGGAAGGCGAGTGAACGCTCCTTCACCATGCGCTCCATTTCAGTCGCACCCGCGGCCCGCGCCCAGTCCAGGATCAGGCCAAACGCGAACATGCTCTGGTTGTGCGTGCCGAGCCTGATGGCGTAGGCCAGCTTGGGCAGCCAGTTTTGCAATTGGGTGACGATCACGGTCTCCAGCGGCCGCAGGATGTCCAGCCAGGCGGATGCCATCGGGTCGTTCCGCTCCCGCAGCTCCGCAGTCAGTTGCAGGAACCAGGCGACACCATAAGGCCGCTCATAAGATTTCCTGTTTTCTGTTTCAAAATAGGCCACCTCTTCCGCAACGCCTTCACGGGTAAAGCTCTGGTTGAGCGCGCCGATGATTTCGTGCCGCAATTCGGGACTCATCTCGTCCGCCGGCACAGTACGCAACAGCCTGACCAGCAGCCAGTGGCCATGGACCGATGAATGCCAGTCAAAACAACCATAGAACACCGGGTGCAGTGACGACGGCGTACGCGCGTCTTCTGCGCTGTTGAGCACATGCCCGATCTTGTTCGGGTACTCGCGGTGGACGCAGTCCAGCGCCAGCCGGGCGAATTTGCCGGCCAGTCTGGGATCGACAGTGTTTGGTTTGTTGTCGGTTGCTGCCAGTGACGGAACAGCCATCGCCAGGCCTAAAGCAAGTAATGTCGCGAGCTGCCTGGTGAATATAAATTTTCTAATGTACAAGTCATTGACGTATGGCATTTAAACCTGCTCCCGGGAAAGGTACTAATGAATTTTGAACAAGAGACCAATGTACCATGCGGGTCAGAATTTTCAGCCTGATGACACTCGTCGCGTTCCTTGGTTCAGGGCAGCTCTGGGCGGAGTCCGACCATGAAGAACTCGCTCTCGTGTTCGATGATCTGCTGACACTGCCGGAATTACTCGATGCGACCCTGAAACGTCATCCGGATGCCGGCGTACTGCAGGCCGGCCGGGCGACGGCCGAAGCGGAGTCGAAATATGGCAGGTACTGGATTCCTGAAATGGTTGAACTCGAAGGTTTTCACCTGAGTGACCGGCAGTTCGACGACATCGGGGCCCATGAAAACGAGATTGCGCTGTCGGTTCCCTTCTGGCTTCCGGGCGAAAAGAAAGCCCAGGACCGTCTCGGCGAAGCGAGCATGGAGGCTCACGCGTCACGTTCCGCGGAATTTCGCTGGAAAGTCAGCGCCATTTTGCGCAAACGCCTGTGGAACGTGGCGTTGGCGAAACGGCAATGGGAGTTGGCGCTGGAACAGGAACAACGCCTGGCGGCTGTGCTTGAGCAGGTGACGCTGCATACTGAGGTGGGGGACTTATCGCGGGCTGATCAGTTGGCCACGCTGCAGGAACTGGCGATCTGGAAAGCCGAGACGATGACGCTTGAAGCGGTGTTCCAGGATGAGGTACGGGAGTACTCATCAGTCACGGGCACCAGCCGGTTTCCATCTGATATATCTGAACTGCTCAGCACTCTGTCGGAAATTCGGGAAGATCATCCGGCACTGCAAAGTGCACTTGCTGCCCTGGTAAAAGCGACCGCTTCGACCGAGGTCGCGAGCCGTGGGAATTCAGCGCGTCCCTCAATGCAGGTCTTCTGGCGGGGGTACCAGGGCGACCGCATCGGACCGAACGTAGACGCGCTCGGGATTGGTCTGGCGGTGCCGCTGGGCAAATCCCCGAGGATGGGGCCTGAAATAGCCCGGGCCAATGAAAAACTGGCAATGGCCGAGGCCGGCCTGATCCGAACCCGGCGTGAGATAGACCTGCAGTTGCACGAAGCGCGACACCTGCTCAACACCACCCGTCAGCAACTGGAAAACTCGAGGAAAATGATAGAGACAGCGAATGAACGGCACCGCCTGGATCGCCTGGCTTTCGAGCTGGGTGAATTCTCGGTCACCGAATGGCTGAGAAGGTTGTCGGTGTTGAAAGATATCGAACGTTCACACGAAATTCTGCTGATCCAGGAAGGGGCGGCCATCGCCGCCTACAACCAGGCTGTTGGAGAGACATTATGATCCCCAGGACTGTTTTGATCCTCATTGTATTGGCCGCCTGGTCGTTGCGCGCAGAATCGGAAATGCTCGCGATTAGTGACGCGGAGATGGATTTGCTGGAAATCGAGGTTCAGCAGGTAGCCACGGCAAGCGCGGGCGGCGCCGACGAGTTCACGCTGCGAGCTGTTTTCTCTCCGGACGGGGAATGGGCCATCAAGACACCGTTACCCGGCATTCTGCACCGGGCCTTCATCCAGGTCGGCGACCGGGTGGCTGCGGGCGATCCCCTGATGATCGTGCGCAGCCCGGAACTGGTTTCGTTGCAGCGGGACTACCTCAAGGCGCGGGCCGAATTTACCCTGCAGCAATCCGCCCGGGAGCGCGACCAGAAGCTCAGGGAGGCGGGATCGGTGTCGAACCGGCGCTGGCAGGAAACACTCTACGCATTCAACACGGCTAAAGCGGAGTATTCAGGTTTGCACGCGCAGCTGGAGCTGGCCGGTTTCCACCAGCAAGACCTGCAGCGGCTGGTTCAGGAGATGGAAGTCACACCCGATATGACCCTGCGTGCCCCGGCCGACGCCATTGTGCTGGAACGCCCGGGCATGCTGGGGGACCACCTGGAAGGGAGTGAACTGCTGGCCCGGCTGGGTGAGCCGGACAAGCTGATCCTGGAAGGGATGCTTTCGTTTGCAGCAGCATCCCACCTGGCGGAAGGGATGGAGATCCTGATGACAGGGAGCGGGAAAAGTGCGGTTATCGTGCTGGTTTCCAGCGTCATCGACCCGACTACGCAAACGGTCAGGGTCCGGGCAACGCCGGCAGATGAGTCGGGTCTTGTTGCCGGCCGGCTCAGCCGCTGGGGCGTGAGGGCAGACGCAGGAGTTCTGACTGTCCCATCAGCTGCCGTCGTGAAACTGGACGGACTAGATGTCGCTTTCATCAGGGTGCCGGGTGGGTTTGAAACTCGCATCGTCCGCGTCAGGGGCGTTTCCGGCGGTGACTGGATCGTGCTCGAAGGGCTGGCCGCGGATGACCGGGTAGCGGTCAGCGGAACGGCTGCGCTCAAGGGAATGAGCCTGGGGATGGGCGGAGGAGACGGCTGATGTCCCTGGCTGGACTGGTCCGGTTCTCGCTGACCCAGCGCTTGTTGATTCTGTTGTTTATAGCGCTGCTGGTGCCCCTGGGCTGGTGGGCGTTCCGTTCCATTCCAATCGATGCTTTCCCGGACATTTCTCCGACCCAGGTGAAAATTATCATCAAGGCCCCGGGAATGACTCCCGAGGAAGTGGAATCCCGGATCACCCGCCTGATCGAAATTGAACTATTGGGCGTGCAACGCCAGACCATGCTGCGCTCCGTTGCCAAGTATGCGCTGACCGACATCACGGTCGATTTCGAGGAAGGCACCGATATTTACTGGGCGCGCCAGCAGGTCGCCGAAAGATTGGCGGCAGTGCAGGATTCCCTTCCGGCCGGAGCCAGTGGCGGCCTGGCGCCGATGAGCACCCCCCTGGGCGAGATGTACATGTTCACGGTCGACAGTCCGGAGCTTTCGCTCTCGGAACGCCGTTACCTGCTGGACTGGGTGATCCGTCCTGCGTTACGGACGGTTCCGGGAGTGGCTGATGTCAATGCGCTCGGCGGGCTGGTCAAGACCTACAGCGTGGCGCCACGGACCGACGCCATGCTGGCTCTTGGAATCACCACCGGCGATATTGCCGAAGCAAGGAGGCGCAACAACCAGAACGACGGAGCGGGCCGGCTGGGGCGCGGCGAAGAAAGCCTGCTGGTGAGGTCTGAGGGTGCATTTAATGGAATTGAATCGATTGAGGCGACCCCGGTCGCCCACCGTGACGGGAAGGTCATTACCGTGGGCATGGTGGCCGAAGTGTCGTTGGGCAGCCTGGAACGATATGGAGCAGTCAGCGAAAATGGCATCGGGGAAGTAGTCGAGGGGCTGGTGGTCAGCCTGCGCGGAGCCAACGCCCGAAATGTGATTGAGGGCCTCGAGACAAAACTCGATGAATTGCGGCAAAGCCTTCCTGCTCACGTTTCCATCAGTGTTTTCTACAACCGTGCCCACCTGGTCAACCGGGCAGTAGCCACAGTGACACGCGCCCTGATTGAGGCCGTGATACTGGTGCTCATCCTGCTGGGCCTGTTCCTTGGCAATGTGCGCTCGGCGTTCACGGTCGCGCTGATCCTCCCTCTCTCCGCACTGGCTACCTTCATCGCAATGAAAATGACCGGCCTGTCGGCCAACCTGATGAGCCTAGGCGGCCTCGCGATCGCCATTGGCCTGTTGGTGGATGCTGCCGTGGTGGTGGTTGAAAACATCGTCTCGCGACTGGCTGCGGACAATCATCGCGCATTGCCACGCCTGCATATCATCTACCGCGCGGTAAAAGACGTCGCGGTTCCGGTGACTTCCGGCATCCTGATCATCATCCTGGTATTCCTGCCCCTGTTGTCTTTGCAGGGGCTGGAAGGAAAGCTGTTCAGGCCGGTCGCCCTGACCATTGTGTACGCCCTGGCGGGCTCCCTGCTGCTGTCCCTGACCGTGATACCGGTACTCGCCTCGTTGCTGATACGGTCCGGAGTTCACGCCGAACCCTGGCTGCCGCGGACCTTGTCGGCCTGGTACCGGCCCATGCTGAACAGGGCGCTGCAACGCGAATGGCTGGTGCTGGCACCGTTGGCGGTTTTGCTGGTGGGCTCACTGGTGGCCTTTCCTTTTATCGGCAAGACGTTTATGCCGACCATGGATGAAGGCGACATCATCATCCAGCTCGAAAAATTGCCTTCGATCAACCTGGAGACATCGGTCAGACTGGATCTGGCGGTCGAAAAAGCCCTGATGGAGCAAGTGCCCGAGATCAGGCGAATCGTGGCGCGAGTCGGTTCGGACGAGCTCGGCATGGACCCCATGGGTCTGAACGAGACGGACATGTTCCTTGAACTGCAACCGGAGAAAAGCTGGCGGATGGACACCAAGGCCGAACTGGAAGATGCCATCCGCGAGGTGCTTGAGCAGTTCAGAGGCATTAACTACGGTTTTACGATGCCGATCGACATGCGGGTATCGGAAATGCTGACGGGTTCGCGAGGCGACCTGGCGGTCAAGATTTTCGGCCATGACCTGGCTGAACTCAACTCGCTGGCGGCTGAAGTTGCCGGCCTGCTGGAGCAGATCGACGGCAGTACGGATGTCCTGACGACAGTGAATGAAGGCATGCAATATATCGTGCTGCGGCCGCAGCGGGACCTGATCGGCCGCTACGGCGTCAACCTGGAGCAAGTGCTTGACCACGTTAAAGTCATGGTGGAAGGCCTGCCGGCAGGAACGGTCATCGAAGGATCCGCTCGGGTTCCCATCGTATTGCGTTATAGCCAAACGGACGGCGACCCGATGGACAAGTTCGAAGCGGAACTGGTCAACCTGCCGGGCGCTGGGCATGTGCCGCTGTCTACCCTGATGAAAATAGAACGGGTGGAGGGGCCGGTAGCCGTCAAGCGGGAAAAGGGCCGGAGGTTTGTGGTCGTCATGTCGAACGTAAGGGGGCGCGGGCTGGTCGGGTTCGTGGAAGAGGCCCAGCAAGTGATCGGGGAGTCAGTAAACCTTCCGCCCGGCTTTTACATGGAGTGGGGCGGGGAATTTGAAAACCAGCAGCGTGCTGCACGACGCCTGATGATGGTGGTTCCGGTAGCATTGGTGCTGATCTTCCTGTTGCTGTTTTCCACGTTCCGCTCAGTGCTGCAGGCTGGGCTGGTGCTTGCCAACGTGCCACTGGCTCTGATCGGGGGTGTGCTGGCGCTGGCCGTTTCAGGTCACTACATGTCGGTGCCCGCATCGGTCGGATTTATCGCGCTGATGGGTATCGCCGTGCTCAACGGTGTGGTGTTGGTGAGTTATTTCAACCAGTTGTCCGATCGCGGCCTCGACATCGAGGAAGTGGTGCGTAAAGGCTCTGAACGGCGGCTCCGGCCGGTGCTTATGACTGCCTCGATAGCGGCGTTCGGGCTGATCCCCCTGCTGTTCGTGACGGGACCGGGATCTGAAATCCAGAAGCCGCTTGCGGTTGTCGTTATTGGCGGCCTGGTGACCAGTACCGCCCTGACCCTGTTCATATTGCCGGTTCTCTACCGGCGCTTTGCGAGGTAACTGTCCGGATGGATACCCAATACCTGTTACGGCTTAATATTCCTCCTGGCCTGGAAGAGGACGTGGTTGACCTGCTACTGGAATCGGTCGAACTTTCCGGCTACCAGTCCTATCCGATCCGAGGGCACGGTAGCGTTGGCGCAATGACCATTGCGGAACAGGTTGCAGGCCGCCGGGACCGTATCCAGTTCGAAATCGTGCTGGATCCTGGCCAGCTGAATTCCACCCTGGCCAGTCTCAAGGAAGCGTTTCCGGTCAAGGATGTCGTTTATTGGGTGCTCCCGGTCATCCAGTCCGGCAGGCTGGCGGAATGACCGCCTATTGAAACCAGCCGGCACTAGTGGCATTTTTGCATCATGGAATTGACTTCCGGGCAAGCCTATCCTGAACCGCTAGATGCCATCGTGCTGGCCGGCACGGACAGTAATCCCAGGCGGATGATCGAAGGCCAGAACAAGGCGTTCCTCGAGGTGGGAGGGGAAATCCTGGTGTGCCGGGTTGTCAAGGCGCTTATCCGGGCACATACCATTGGGAAAGTGTTCGTGGTCGGGCCGGGTGATCGATTGCTCAAAGCGCTGGACGGAATGGCCGGTGACATCAACATCGTGGAGCAATCGGGCGGGTTGTTGTCCAATGCCTGGGAGGCCATCAGGGCATCGGAAGAAGACTATCGCGACCTGCACGGCGCAGATGATCCGCTACGGCCGCTGCTGTTCATATCGTGCGATCTGCCGCTGATTTCCAGTGAAGCCGTTGATGATTTCGTCGGCCGCTGCGCGCTTGCCGACAGCAGGGCGGACACCGGGTTTGCGATGCTCGCCGGCGTAGCCGAAAAGGCATCACTGAAGCCGTTCTACGGGCAGGGGTCCGTAGAAGGTATTCACAGGCCCTATGTCAATTTCAGCAATTGCCGGGTGCGCCTGGCCAATATTTATGTGGGTCGTCCCAGGACCCTGACCAACCAGGAGTTCCTGGAGACCGGTTTCGAACACCGCAAAGCTGAAAAACTCAAGAACGTGGTGATCCTGGTCTGGAAATTCCTGGGCCAGCATGGGGGGTGGCGCGCGGCCTGGTTGACGCTGAGACTGCAGTTGACACTGATGGCTTCGAAGAAGCGGGGCAGGCTGTATGACTGGCTCAGAGCCCGAAACAAGCCGGAAGATGCCGAGAAATCCTGCGGGGACGTACTGGGTGGGCCCATCAAAATGGTCATCACCCCTTTTGGGGGGCTGAGCCTCGACGTCGATAATGAAGAAGATTACCGGGTTCTGAACCGGCGATACGCGGAGTGGTCCCGCATCGGTCCGGTAGAAACCGGGTGACGGTTCAGGGTGAGGCGGTCTTCGTTGATGCCAGCATTTGACCGGCGTCCGGGTCCGGTTGCAGCATTTCGAACGCCATCTGCCAGAACTTTGTCGTGATTTCACTGATGCTGCTGCCTTCAACGTTCATGAGCACGGCGATCCCGATCTTGTATTCTTCCGACCAGGCGATGTCAGCCCGGTATCCCGAAACCCAGCCGCTGTGGTAGGCAATTTCATTTTTCCCCAGGCGGTAGACACGCCAGCCCAGGCCGTAGTGTGCGTCCGAGATCATGTCCCGCCAGTACTTTCTGCGCTTATCCCGGGTTGTTTTTACCCTTGGGCGTGTCAGCGTTTCGATTACCTCGGGGCGAATGACTTCAGGATTACCACCCATCTGCGCGGTCAGCCACTTGCCCATGTCCAGTGCGCTTGCATTGACTCCGGCAGCCGGAGCCACCCGGTAGTAATTGGGCTTGACCCTGACAGTCTTCCACTGGCCGCGGCTTTTTACATGGGGCTTCGCGTGGTTGGGGTTGCTTACGAAAGAATCGTAACCGACTGAAGCAGTCCTCATGTCCAGCGGCTCGAAAATCTTCTCGTTCATCAATTCGGTGTAGCTGCGGCGGGTCGTGGTTTCGATGACCGGTTCAATCAGGCTGAAGATGCTGTTTTGATAGGAGTAGCAATGGCCGGGCGAGCAAATGTAAGTCAGCTTGCGGTACTGTTCCTGGATCCGCTCCATCGGCAAGCCGTCCTCTATGAGGTTGTCATAAGCGTGAGGGATCAGGCCGGTGCTCTGGCCCAGCACGTGGCGGATTCGCACCTTGCCGGCATCGCCGTTGATCCTGAAGTCCGGCACGTAGGAGACCACGCGGTCGTCCCACCCGAATTCTCCTTCGCTGATCAAGACCGCGGTAAGACCCGCTGCGAAAGTCTTGGATACCGAGGCGATTCTGAAAATCGTATTTTCATTGATGGCATGTTTCCGGCTGGTATCCGTGTATCCTGCCGTACCGATTTCCACGAGACCTTCCGGTGTGGCGACCACGAAAGCGGCCCCGGTGACATTTTCTTCGATCACACGCTTTTTGAAATAGGCGGTAAACTGCCTTGCAAGCTCCTCTTCGACGGCCTGTGAGCCATTTTGTGAGGAGTAAAGCGGGGAGGCCTGTAAGTACAGGCAGAAAAGTCCTATTACCGTCAGGGTTCTTTTTTTCATCCCTCTCTCGGGCCCTGTTTTCCTTGGTTAGTCGCTATTCTAGCCTCAAAAGCTCCTGAAATGCACCTAAATCAAAGGCCTGGTTACGGGGCAAAATAATCGAGAAATGCGATTCTGGACCAATTCAGGGAGTCGAAAATCACCCGGCAGGATCGAAATTTGCCGATAATGAACCTTCTGCAAGTGACGATTGAATGTATCCGAAAGATGTAGAAAAAATTGTCCTGCAATGCCTGGCGGAAAATTATGGGCTGGACGGAACATTGACGCGCCTTTCCGGTGAGAATCTGAACTACTTGCTGCCCCGGATAAACGGTGACCGGCTGGTTGTAAAAATTGTCGATGATGACATGCCTGCCGAGGTGGTCGAGATGGAAGCGGAGGCATTGAAATACGCTGTTTTATCCGGATTTCGCTTGAAATTGCCCGAAATTATGGAAAATTTAGATAAGAAAATAGAAACGGGAATAAAAATACGTATAAATATCTTGGAAAGGTTGCGCATATTACAGTTCATTAATGGCATTGAAATAGAAAATATTGCTGATATATCAGATGAAATGCTTGAAAATGTAGGAAAAACCATCGCTGGGTTCGATCGGGCGATGCGGGGCTTCACCCACCCGGCCGCTTACCGCAGTCATCGTTGGAACCTGGCAGAGGCCGGCCAGCACATGGACAAGCTAAAGCTGGTTGGGGACCCGGAAGAGAGGATGCTTTTGCAGTGGGGGTTCGACCAGTGGCTGCGGGTGGAAAAGATGCTGCAGGGACTGCCCTGGCAGTTTATCCATGGCGACCTGAACCGGGAGAACATCCTGGTGGAAAACGGCCGGGTAAACGGTGTGGTGGATTTCGGTGACGCCTGCATGAACCCTACTGTCTGTGACCTTGCCATTGCGTTGGCGTATTTCATGATGGACCAGGAAAATCCACTCGAGCCGGAAAATCCGAACTGGTTCGGCAGCGAGCAGCCCGCCTGGCGGCTGCTGAAGCAGGTCAGATCGTTGCTGCGGCAAGGTCGGGGGCTCCAATAAAAAACGGGCGCCGGGGCGCCCGTCTCTGTTGAAGTCGGGATAGACTAGTCCGATTCTTTCGGCTGGTGATCTTTTTCCAGTTGCTGCTGAACAGCGTGAGGAACAGGGTCGTAATGGCTGAATTCCATGGTAAAGCTGCCCTGGCCCTGGCTCATGCTTTTGAGCTCGGTATGGTAATCACTCAGTGAACTCAGCGGCATGTCGGCTGTTACCGTCACTTGCCCGCCACTGAGGCTTTCCGTGCCGCTGATTCGTGCACGGCGACCAGCCAGGTTGCCGGTGACATCCCCCATGACGGCGTCGGGTACCGTCACGTCCACGCTGACGATCGGCTCAAGGATCTGCGGGCCGGCGTTGTGGATCGCGTCGAGAAATGCATTCCTGGCGGCAATAACAAAGGCAATTTCTTTCGAATCGACGGGGTGAAATTTGCCGTCGTAAACCGTGACTTCAATATCCTGCAACTGGTAACCGGCGATCGCGCCCTCTGTCATGATCTGGCGTATCCCTTTTTCGACGGCGGGAATCAGGCTTGTGGGAATCGAGCCTCCTACGACCTTGTTGACGAACTGGAAACCTTCGCCGCGCGCCAGTGGCCGGATGCGCAGGAAAACTTCACCGAACTGGCCGGCGCCACCGGTCTGTTTCTTATGACGATAGTGGCCTTCTGCCGGCCGGGTGACGGTTTCGCGGTAGGCAATCCGGGGTGGCCGGGTATCGACATCCACGTGGTAGCGGCTAGTCATGCGCTGCAGCATCACCCGCATGTGCAGTTCGCCCAGGCCCCTGATGACGGTCTCGTTCAGTTCCTGGTTGTGTTCGACCACGAAACAGGGATCTTCTTCTGTCAGCTTCTGGATCGACTGTGCCAGCTTTTGTTCCTGGCCTCGGCTGCTGGGTTCTACTGCCAGCCCGTACATGGGTTGTGGGAAATCCAGGGGCTTGAGGTGAAAATTGTCCTCATCATGGGAATCGTGAAGAATGGCGTCGTAGTGAATGTCCTCGACTTTCGCCACGGCGCAGATGTCGCCGGGTATTCCGGAATCGACTTCCATGTGTTTGGCGCCCTGCAACTTGAACAGGTGCCCGACCTTGAACGGCTTACGGCCATCACCGATGAACAACTGCGTGTCCGGGCGCACCGTGCCCTGGTAAATGCGGAAGATGCTCAGTTTCCCGACGAACGGATCATTGGTGATCTTGAAAACATGGGCGACTACGTGCCCGTTGGGATCGGGCTTGACTTCTGCTTCCTTCGCTTCGGCGCCTTCGCCTTTCAGGATCATTGGCGGGTTGCCTTCCAGCGGATTGGGCAGTAACCGTTTACAGAGTTTCAGGAATTCGCCCAGGCCGGCACCGGACAGCGCTGAAGTGAAGCAGATCGGAACGAGGTGGCCTTCACGCAGCGCCTGCTCGAAAGCATTGTGAAGTTCATCGCGAGAAAGTTCTTCTCCTTCCAGGTATTTCTCCATCAGTTCTTCGTTGACTTCGACCACCTGGTCGATGATGGCCTCGTGCGCTTCGGCCAGTGAAAAAATGTCGGTGTCACCCTCGGTGCCGTAGAAACAGTCTCTGACCGTGCTCAGGTTGTCGGCCGGAAGATTGATCGGCAGGCACTCGGGACCGAATTCTTCCCGGATTTCCCTGACGACCTTCTCCAGGTTGACGCCTTCCTGGTCAATCTTGTTGATGATAATGATCCGGCACAGTTGGCGGCGCTTGGCGCGACGCATCAGGCGGCGTGTCGAAAGTTCGATGCCATTGTGGGCGTTGATCACCAGAGCGGTGGTCTCGGTGGCGCTCATACCGGTCAGCGCCGGCCCCCTGAAATCAGGGAACCCCGGGGTGTCAACCAGGTTGACGTGAATGCCGTCGAAATCGAGGCTGGCAAGTGCGGAATCCAGTGAGCTTTGAAATTCTTTCTCGAGGGGGTCGTGGTCGGTGGTGGTCGTTCCGCGCTCGATCGTACCCGCTTCACCAATTTTTCCTGATTTGACCAGAAGGGCCTCTACCAGTGTTGTCTTGCCTGTGCCGGAATGTCCGACCAGGGTGATGTTGCGGATGTCTTCAGTGCGATATTTCGGCATTCGGTAATCCTGATTCTGATTTTATGAGACGGTCATCCTAGTACAGATTAACGGATGCGCCAAATCCCGGGGATGCCCTGACATGCAGCCATTCAGCGGCCATTCAGGGAATATGCGTTAGTCTGGTCCCGTATTGACAGGACCGAGGCTCATGTTAGGCAGGAATTCCTGTCATGATCTTGATATTGGTCAACCGAACCCGGCAGAAGTTTTTTTTCGAATTCGTGGAACTAGCAGCCAGGGCCTGATGTCATAAATGACAGTTGCAATGCAAGTTTATTGGAACACTCCTCAAGGGTAGTCAAAAGTCAACTGCACGACTCCCTCCTTCACGGCGCCGGTTACGGCGCCGTTTTTTTATGCGGAATAGGGCAAACTGGTGGCAATGGCCCGAAAATGCAGGGGATGGGCCAAATGTGTCTGTACAGTAAAGCGCTATTTAGGTAACGTTTCCGGGAATGCATTTAGTCCTCCCCAACAGGGTATTCTGACCGTGTCTGAAAATTGGGTTGTGCTCAAATTCGGCGGCACCAGCGTTGCCGGGCGAAAGCAGTGGGATACGATCGCCTCCATCGTCCAGGCCAGGCTGTCCGAGGGATTCCGCGTGCTTCTGGTTTGTTCCGCGGTCGCGGGGGTTACCAATCAGCTCAATGCCCTGGCCTATCAACCAGGCTCGGCACAAAGGCGCCAGGAACTGCTGGATGTTCACCTGAAACTGGGCAGGGAGCTTGGGGTCGGCGAAGGCCAATGGCTCGAGGATGCAGAGCAGCAGCTTGATCGGTGCCTGCGGGATCTTGAGCACGATCCGGGTCCCAGGCACCGGGCAGCACTGCTGGCGCTGGGGGAATGGATCAGCACAAGGATGGGGTGTTGCTTTTTGCAGCAGACCGTCGAAACGGTATGGGTAGACGTGCGGGAAGCACTTGAAACTGTGCCGGAAAGTGAAGTGTCACCCGCCCGTCAATGGTTGTCAGCAAGCTGTCACGCGGCTGAATCTCCGGGCCTGGCGAGCCGTTGGTCGGCACTGGGTTCTGTGCTGATCACTCAGGGCTTCGTCGCCCGTAACAAGGACGGTGAGACCGCGTTGCTGGGCCGCGGCGGATCGGATACTTCCGCAGCTCTGCTGGCAGGGCGGCTTGCGGCCAGCCGGCTTGAAATCTGGACCGATGTCCCCGGTTTGTTTAGCGCAGATCCGCGATTGATTGACGGGGCCCGCTTGCTGCTCGAGGTGGATTATTCGGAAGCACTGGAAATGGCCGCCAGCGGTGCAAAAGTGGTGCATCCCCGCTGCATTCGTGCTGCAGCGGCCACGAAAACGCCCGTGGTCATAAGCGATCTGAACCGACGGGATGTCGCCGGCACAAAAATCGGCAGCCGCGTCACGGGCCGCTCGGGCGTCAAAACCGTCACCTGTCAGAAGCAAATGGCCGTTATCCTGTTGCAAAACCTGGATGCGCGTTTCCAGGTCGGTTTCCTGGCCGGGGTGTTTGACACCATCCGCAAACGAGGGGTTTCGGTCGACCTGGTGGCGACCTCGGAAACCACAACGACCCTGGCGATCAATTGCGAATCCAATCACCTCGGCAGCGACGATTTGGGTGACCTGGTGGAAGACCTGTCGTCCCGCTGCAAAGTGACGTTGTTCAGTAATTGCGTTTGCGTCAATCTGGTTGGCCGCGGGTCCAGGACGGCGTTGGGGCGCCTGCAGCCGGTGATGGATTTTTTCGAAGACCGCCCGCTACTGATGGTTTCGCAGTCCGCCAACGACCTTTGCCTCAGCCTCTTGGTTGAAGAAGGGGAGCACGAATTGCTGTTGCAGGAAGCGCACGGGGTTCTCATTCCGCCTGACCCTGGTGAAGCTGACGAGATATTCGGGCCGGCCTGGGCGAGACTGCAGCCCCTTGCAGACATGGAAACGGCCTGATGAGCGGGTCGCCCGGTCCAGCCATTCCGAACCCCGCCAGGGCAGGATGCTTCCGCTTCCTGAACTGCAGTTACGATGTGCAAAGCGGCATTGCGCGCCTTTCCTATGCGTTTGATGACGGCCCGGAGCTGGTTGAACAGATCACGTTTCCTCATGCGCCCTGGCCGCCGGAAGCTTCCAGGCAGGCAAGCTTCAGGCGAGCACTGGAAATCCTTCACCTGGTCGCCGGGGTCAGCTACTACAAAGCGGGCATGAACCGGCGTATCGAGGTCAGTGACTTGCGCTCCCTGGACGGGCTTCATCACTTTCTGACGGAGCTTTATGTCAGGGGGCTGGCGGAATTCGGGTATGTAAACAAGGTAGATGTAGAAGCAAGGATCAAATTTCCCGATGAACAGGCGCTGCCTGATCCGCGCGCGCAACCGGCACACGAGCTGATCCTGCCTGAGCGTGCCCTGGTTGCGATGGGGGGAGGAAAGGACAGCCTGGTTGGCCTGGATATCATGCAGCGGGCCGGGGTGTCCGTGATGCCGGTTTGCGTCGGCGGTTCGGAGCTGATCAGGCGCACCGTGAAAGAGGCAGGCCTGCCGCTGATTGCAATCGGGCGAAGCCTGGCGCCGGAACTCTCCCAAATGAACCTCGCGGGTGCGTTGAATGGTCATGTTCCAGTCACTGCGATCAATTCCGCGATCCTGTTGTGCGCCTCAATCCTTTATGGCTTCCGTTTCATCGTTTTTGCCAATGAACGGTCTGCCGACGAGGCGACCCTGGTCACGGAGGACGGGAATGAAGTAAACCACCAGTACAGCAAAAGCTCTGACTTTGAAGAAGGCTTTCGTCATGTCATCGCGGATCAGGTGAGCCCGGATATCGAGTATTTTTCAATTCTCCGGCCATGCTCAGAACTGGAAATCGTGCGTCAGTTCAGTGGCATGAAGCGTTTTCACGAAGTCTATTCCAGTTGCAACCGGAACTTTCATTTGGATGGCCCCCGGCTAGATGACCGATGGTGCGGGGACTGCCCCAAATGCCGGTTTGCGGCATTAAGCCTGGCGGTATTCATGAGCCCGGAACAGGTCAGAGCTATCCAGGGCGTTGATCTCCTTGACGATCCGGGGCAGTTGGAGGGTTTCCGGGCATTGTGCGGGCTTGGTCGGGACAAGCCGTTCGAGTGCGTCGGTGAAGCCGGGGAAAGCCGGGCCGCACTGGCGGCGCTGGCTTCGATGGACCCATGGAAGGAGCATGCCGTGGTCACGGCTCTTCTGCCTGATCTCCAGGCGGTTTCGGTGCCGGATCTGGATTCCCTGTTGCAGCCGGCCGGCCGGCATTTCATACCGCAGGCCATACTTTCCGCATCAGACCTTCTGAGCAGGGCTGATTGAGTTGCGTATGGGCAAGGAAGACAGAATCGCGATTCTGGGTATAGGCAGGGAAGGCCAGGTGGCCTGGCGACACCTGCGCGAACATTATCCTGGAAGGCACCTGACCCTGATTGCAGAGGCGCCACCCGATCCTGAATTTTCAGAACAGCTGATGGAAAAAGATTCGCTTTTGATCGGACCGCTTTCTGAAGCCGGGCTAAACTCCTTTGACGTTCTGGTGCGTTCACCGGGCATCAGCCTTTATCGTAACAGTATTCAGCAAGCCATTGAAAATGGAGTGAAAATAGTCACACCCAGCTCGCTATGGTTTGCACATAACCCGGAAGAGAAGACTATTTGCGTCACCGGGACCAAGGGAAAAAGCACAACCTCGGCTTTGCTTGCCCACATGCTCCGGTCCTGTGGGTACCGGGTTATCCTTGCGGGAAATATCGGGCTTCCGCTATTGGCCTGCGAGGATCGGGAAGTCGACTGGTGGGTGGTGGAATTATCGAGTTACCAGTTGGCAGATTTGCAGGCCAAACCTGATATATCAGTAATTCTGAACCTCTCATCAGAGCATCTCGACTGGCACGGCAGTGAAAAACGCTACCACCAGGACAAATTACGCCTGGCCGACCTTGCAGCGGGCAATCCCGTGGTCGCCAATGCAGCGGATCCGGTCTTGAAAGCCGCTTTGTCCGGACGTGAAAATGTCGTCTGGTTCAATGCTGGGTCGGGTATCCGGGTCAGTGGCAACAGGCTTTGCGAAGGCGGAGATGAAGTGCAGGCGATAATCCCGGAAGGGTTGCCAGGAGTGCACAACCTGTCGAACCTGGCGGCGGCGCTCACCGTGCTTCACCTGGTCGGCGCTGACCAGCAATCTGCGCTGGAAAGCCTGCCTTCCTTTTCGAGCCTTCCCCATCGTCTTCAGACCCTTGGGGAGCGGGGTGGCGTGCAATTTGTCAATGACAGTATCTCCTCCACACCTTTTGCCACGGTCGCTGCGCTGGAAGCTTTTTCCGGGCGAGAAGTCACTTTGATCGTCGGGGGGCTTGACAGGGGGCTGGACTGGACTCCATATATGAGTTCGTTAAGGGGGTTGTTGCCGTGCGCCGTAATAGGCGTTCCGGATAATGGTCCCCGTATCGTCCGGCAGATGAAGGATCTTGACCTGGTTCCCCTGAAAGGGCTGCATGAATCTGCAAACCTGTCGGATGCGGTTGAATTGGCCAAAGGGCTGACCCCGCGAGGGGGGATTGTATTGCTGTCACCGGGAGCACCCAGCTTTCCACAGTTCCGGGATTACAGGGACCGGGGCAGGAAATTCGCGCAATTATGCGGATTTTCGTTCTCGGAAGAGGATCTCTTTCAGTCAGGCAGAAGTAAGGCCGCGGGTCAGGGGTGAGGAGTGCAGAGTTTACCCTGTAGGTTGAGGGAGAGACCATCCCGCGGCCTTACGTACATAGACCGCAATACATGCAAAAAGGTTGCAAAAAATATTTCAAAAGGAGCAATTTATTGTGAATGAAACCATGCAGGACGTGAGCGCCGTAATTCATACCAGCAAAGGTGATATCAAACTCCGTTTGTTCGCTGCAAAGGCGCCCGTAACCGTCGCCAATTTCGTAAACCTTGCAAAAAGAGGTTATTACGACGGTTTGAAGTTTCATCGGGTAATCCCTGATTTCATGATCCAGGGCGGTTGCCCCCAGGGTACCGGCACGGGCGGACCGGGATACCGGTTTGAAGACGAGTGCAGCCCGGACCTCAGGCACGACGCACCGGGAAAACTTTCGATGGCGAATGCAGGCCCCGGCACCAATGGCAGCCAGTTCTTCATTACCCATGTGGAGACACCCTGGCTGGACGGCCGGCACACGGTGTTCGGTGAAGTGATTGACGCGGATGACCAGGCAGTTGTCGACGCGATCGTGGTGGATGACGTTCTCGAATCGATTGACATCGAAGGCGAAGAGGCCATCCTTGCCACGCAGGCTGACCGCGTCAGCGCCTGGAACGATATCCTGGGTTAGTACTCCCTGGAAACGCTGTAAGACGCCAGGCTGATCATGGCGTCCTTCCAGTCAGACCGCGGTAAACCGGAAAGAGACCGGATGGCCAGCCGGGAACGCTCGCGGGCGACGGCCATCGAGTCATCCAGGGCTCCGCTGCCCTGGATCAGTTCCACGATCTGCTCCATCCGGTCTATCCCGCCCTGTCGGATGGTTTCATCCACCAGGGCTTGCTGATCGGGATTGAGTGTCTTTCTGCAAAGAATCAAAGGCAGCGTCGGCTTCCCTTCTGCGAGATCGTCCCCGATGTTTTTCCCCAGGGTCTCGGCGTCCGCCGTGTAATCCAGAACATCGTCAGCAACCTGGAACGCGGCGCCCAGTTCACGGCCGAACTCGGAGAGTTGCTGCTCAACTTCAGGTTTACCGGCCAGGACGGCGCCCAGTTGGCATGCAGCCTCGAACAGTTTTGCGGTTTTTTTCTCGATCACGCTGAAGTAATTTTCCTCGCTGACTTCAGGGTCGTGCATGTTCAACAACTGCTCGACTTCGCCTTCAGCAATGGTATTGGTGGCATTGGACAACACATCCATGACGCGCATCGAATCAATACCCACCATCATCTGGAAACTTCTCGAGTACAAAAAATCGCCGACCAGCACGCTGGCCCCGTTGCCCCAGACAGCATGCGCCGACTCTTTTCCCCTGCGCATATCGGACTCATCGACAACATCGTCATGCAGCAACGTGGCGGTATGAATGAACTCGATGATGGCTGCCGCGGTTATGTGGTCCTTTCCACGGTAGCCACAGGCGCGTGATGCAAGCAGGACCAGCATCGGCCTCAGACGCTTTCCTCCGGACCCTATGATGTACTCTGCAATCTGCCTGATCAGGATGACGTTGGAATCCAGGCTCTCCCTGATCAGCGAATTGACCGCGGACATGTCTGCCGCGCACAGGTCGAAAACGGGCTGAATGTCAGCAGCGCGTGACGGATCGTCTGTGATCGGGGCTAAGGAGTCTTTCATGTTTTTTTTCTGCGCGGGATTTGCCCAATTATAAATACGGCCTGTATGAACACAAGGCCGGAGCACATATAATGCCTTCCCTTTCAGGAGTTCACATCCTTGCCCGCAGAAAAAGAAAGCAAACAGGAACTGAAATATGCGGCGACCCTGTCGGGTGTGATCACGCTCCGCATGCTCGGATTGTTCCTGATTCTGCCGGTTTTCATGATACTGGCACAGGATGTCAGGGGATTTTCCCCCCAGGCTGCAGGGATAGCTGTTGGTATCTACGGCCTGACCCAGGCAATCCTGCAACAGCCTTTCGGCTGGCTTTCCGATCACTGGGGCAGAAAACCGGTGTTATTGCTGGGACTGGCGCTGTTTGCGCTGGGCGGCGTTGTCGCAGCAATGGCCGAGAGCATGGCGACACTCATTGCCGGACGGGCTTTGCAGGGCTGCGGTGCAATAGCAGGCGTCGCCATGGCCCTGGCTGCAGACCTGACCCGTCCGGAACGCCGGCCGGTCATCATGGCGATCATCGGTATCGGTATCGGCGGTGCCTTTTTGCTATCCATGGGTTTGTCCGTACCGCTGGCCACATTACTTGGCCTCAAGGGACTGTTCTGGCTGACCGTTGTATTTGCGATCATGGGAATGGGGCTGGTGCTGACCATCCCCTCAATTGCTGTGCCCGTCGAGGAACCGGTGAGTGAAAACGCGTTCGAGATGCGTCCTGTGTGGATGCTGGCGCTGAGCGTGTTTCTTCTGCACGGGGCAATGACCTTGCTGTTCGTTTCCCTGCCCCCGATGCTGGTGGACCAGTTTGGATTCAGCCTGGCTGAACACTGGAAAATTTACGTGCCCGCCATGGCGGGTTCAATTTTGTTCATGTTGCCGATCCTTCGCAAAGTGGGAACCCGGCATTCAGAAAGTAAAATGCTGCCCTGGGCATTTATCATCCTGGCGGCCGCCATCGGCATATTGCCCTTAAGCGCCAGCCTGGCCGCGCTGGGGATTCTGCTTGCTGTCTATTTTCTTGGCTTCAACCTGTTGGAAGCAGCCATGCCCGCACTCCTATCGCGTATCACCGGCAGCCGGGGCAGGGGCCGCAGACTGGGTATCTACAGCACTTTTCAATTCCTCGGCGCATTCTTTGGAGGGGTGGCCGGCGGAATGTTGCTGGGCTATTACGGCAGCGAGGTGGCCTTGCTGGTTGCCGCAGCCGTCAGCCTGGCCTGGGGAGGGATTCTGAAATGGTCTTCATCGAGTGTTTTTCCGACAGGAGAAGAAAAGTGATTGTGCTACACTTCCAACACTGATTTTCAAGGAGATGCCTGATGGCACGTGGTATTAATAAAGTCATTCTGGTTGGCAACCTGGGCGCGGATCCGGAAACCCGCTACACGGCGAGCGGCGCGGCCATAACCAACATCACCATAGCGACCAGCGAGTCCTGGCGTGACAAGCAGACCGGTGAAAACCAGGAACGAACGGAATGGCACAGGGTGGTATTTTTCAATCGCCTGGCGGAGATCGCCGGAGAGTATCTGCGCAAGGGAAGGCAGGTTTATGTGGAAGGCTCCTTGCGCACCCGCAAATGGCAAGGCCAGGACGGTCAGGATCGCTACACAACCGAAATTGTCGCCAGCGAAATGCAAATGCTGGGTGGCCGTGCAGGTGAGGCGTCGGCACGTCCGGCCGGTAGCGGATTTCGCGACAGTCAGCCGGCGCAGCAGAAGCAGGCCCCGGCAAAATCTACACCTGCGCCGGTTGAAGATAACTTCGCAGAAGACGACATCCCGTTCTGACCCTCGAGGGGTAACTGATGCGCACTCTGCTCGTAACCGGCGGCGCCGGTTTCATCGGTGGCAACTATGTTTTGCGAAGCCTGTCGCAGGATGAACACCTGCGTATCGTTAATCTTGATTTACTGACTTACGCCGGCAACCTCGACACCCTGCGCCCGGTCATGGACGACGACCGGCATATTTTCGTGCAGGGAAATATCGGCGATGCCCGCCTGGTCAGGGAACTGATTGAGCGATACCAACCGGTTGCTATCGTCAATTTTGCGGCTGAAAGCCACGTGGACCGCTCCATCGACGGTCCAGGCGCTTTCGTGGAAACAAACGTTGTCGGCACACTGAATCTGCTGCAATGTGCGTTGGATGCCTGGAAAAATTTGCCTGGAGCCGAAAAAGCGTCGTTCAGGTTTCTGCATGTTTCCACCGACGAGGTGTACGGCAGCCTGGGCGAGAGCGGCGCCTTCCTGGAAACCACTGCTTACGCGCCGAATTCCCCCTACGCAGCTTCCAAGGCGGCTTCCGATCACCTGGTCAGGGCGTTTTGCCATACTTACGGGCTGCCCACGCTGACGACCAACTGTTCCAATAATTACGGCCCCTACCAGTTTCCCGAAAAACTGATCCCGCTGATGATTCTCAACGCCCTGACATTCAAGCCCCTGCCTGTTTACGGCGATGGTCTGCAAGTAAGGGACTGGCTGTTTGTCAATGACCATGTTGACGCAATCAATGCGGTACTGGCGAAGGGCCGTACAGGCGAAGTTTACAATGTGGGCGGCCTGTCTGAACGGACAAACATGCAGGTCGTGGAGGCGATCTGTGATGCATTGGATGATCGGCGCCCTGAAGCTTCTCAAGGGTTACGGCGAAAGCTGATTGAACACGTAACGGACCGGCCCGGGCATGATCGGCGGTACGCCATCGATTGCAACAAGCTGATGGACGAAACCGGCTGGAAGCCTTCAGTGGATTTTGAAACCGGCCTGCAGCAAACGGTCGACTGGTACCTCGAGAACAATGCGTGGGTCAAACGCGTGCAGGATGGAAGCTACCAGGGAGAACGCCTCGGTTTGGGTGAGCCCTGATTTACGGAGTGGAGTTGTGGCAAGAAAAGGAATAATCCTGGCCGGTGGCAGTGGCACCCGCCTGTACCCATTGACCCGTGTCGTCAGTAAGCAATTACTCCCCGTGTACGACAAGCCGATGATTTTTTACCCCCTGGCTACTTTGATGCAGGCCGATATTCGCGAAATCCTGGTCATTACGACGCCTCATGAACAGGATTTGTTCCGGCAATTGCTGGGCGATGGCAGCGACTGGGGAATCCGGCTGGAATACGAAGTGCAGCCGAAACCGGAAGGTCTCGCGCAAGCCCTGATCATTGCGGAAGATTTTCTGGACGGGGATCCATCCTGCCTGATCCTTGGGGACAACATTTTTCATGGCGGCGGCTTGAGACAGGTCCTGAGCCGGGCAACCAGCGAGTATGAAGGTGCAACGGTATTTGGCTACTGGGTGCGCGATCCGGAGCGTTATGGCGTAGTGGAGTTTGA
This sequence comes from Lysobacterales bacterium, assembly GCA_029287515.1. Lineage (GTDB taxonomy): Bacteria > Pseudomonadota > Gammaproteobacteria > Xanthomonadales > SZUA-36 > JAHEFT01. The sequence goes on along the minus strand of JARFQZ010000163.1, from coordinate 404 downwards.
TGATGATTTCCGGGCGCTGAGCATCGAAGAGAAACCGCAAAAACCCAAGTCAAACTACGCGGTGACCGGTCTTTATTTCTACGATGGGCGCGCTAGCTCCTACGCACGCAGCCTGGCTCCGTCCAGCCGTGGAGAACTGGAAATAACCGATCTGAACCGGATCTACCTGGAAGATGGCAGCCTTTCTGTGGAACGGCTGGGCAGGGGTTATGCCTGGCTGGATACCGGCACGCACGAATCTCTCCAGCAAGCGGCAAATTTTATTGAGACGATCGAAAGCCGGCAGGGCCTGAAAGTAGCCTGTCCCGAGGAAATTGCTTTTATGCAGGGCTGGATCGACGAAGAACAGGTCAGAAACCTGGCTGAACCGCTCCGCAAAAGCGGTTACGGTGAATACTTGCTGG
>JARFQZ010000028.1 GCA_029287515.1 Lysobacterales bacterium | reverse complement strand
TTGCGCACCCTCGAACGCGATCTGAAAATGGTGGTCTATGGGCAGGATGAAGCCATCGATACGCTGACCAGCGCCATCAAGATGTCACGTTCGGGCCTGGGCAATGCTCAGAAACCGATCGGTTCTTTCCTTTTTGCAGGTCCAACGGGTGTGGGGAAAACCGAGGTTACCCGCCAGCTGGCGTTGATCATGGGAATCGAGCTGATCCGCTTCGACATGTCCGAATACATGGAGCGGCACACGGTATCACGGTTGATCGGCGCACCGCCGGGTTATGTCGGTTTTGACCAGGGCGGTTTGTTGACAGAAGCGGTTACCAAGCATCCGCATGCTGTTCTATTGCTCGACGAAGTTGAAAAAGCTCACCCGGACGTCTTTAATCTGTTACTGCAGGTGATGGATCACGGCACATTGACCGACAACAATGGCCGCAAGGCGGATTTCCGCAGCGTTGCCATTGTCATGACGACTAATGCAGGGGCATCTGAAATGAGCCGGCCGTCGATCGGTTTTACCCACCAGGACCATTCCACTGATGGTATGGAAGCCATCCGGAAAATGTTCAGTCCCGAGTTCCGTAACCGCCTCGACGCGGTTATCCAGTTCAAGGCGCTGGATCCGGCAGTGATTACACGTGTAGTTGACAAGTTCATTTACGAACTGGAAGCCCAGTTGCAGGAGAAAGGCGTCACCCTCGATGTTGAGGATTCTGCGCGGGAATGGTTAGCTGAACACGGCTTTGACCCCAAGATGGGGGCCCGCCCGATGGCGCGTGTCATACAGCAACATATCAAAAAACCCCTTGCCGAAGAGCTGTTGTTTGGCCGTCTGGCAAACGGTGGTCATCTCGTTATCCGTGCCGAAGATGACCGCTTGCTGCATGAATTCAGGGAAGAGGAAGAGATTTCATAATATACGGCAGCGCCCGCACGCCTGCCCGTTCGGATTCAACGAGCGCGGTAGGTAATACGACCTTTGCTGAGGTCGTAGGGCGTCAGTTGAACGGTTACCTTGTCACCGGTGAGAATGCGGATGTAGTGCTTGCGCATTTTTCCGGATATGTGTGCGGTTACCACGTGCCCGTTCTCGAGTTCGACGCGGAACATGGTGTTGGGCAGGGTATCGACAACCGTGCCTTCCATTTCAATGTGATCTTCTTTTGCCATTCATGACTCGTACGTTGACTGAATTCAGCCGTGAAGTATAACCGATAGAGTGGGGTGATGAGCACCTACCCCATTGTGGATAGATCGGTCAATTGCCAGTGACCGTTGCGGAAGGCCTGAATCGGCCTGAATCGGCTTTTATAGTCCATTTTCCGGCTACCCTGGATCCAGTAGCCCAGGTATAACCAGTCACAGCCGGATTTTCGTGTCATCTCGATCTGACGGAGAATGGCGTAAGTGCCCAGACTGCGCCGCTGCATAACCGGGTCGAAGAATGTGTAGACCGCGGACAAGGCATTGCACAGGCGATCGGTGACGGCAACGGCAACCGTCTTGCGGTCAATACGGAATTCGATGAACTGCGTGTCTGACCAGTCACAGGTCAGGAATCGAATATATTCGTCGGCTGTAGGATTATCCATTCCTCCGCCGGGATGGCGGGCCTTCTGATAACGGGCATACAATTCGAAATGTTCATCCCTGTATTCAGCGGGCAGTATTGTGCATTCCAGGTCCCGGTTTCTGTTCCAGATTCTCCGCTGGTTGCGGCTGCGTATGAACTGCGTAACGGGTACACGTACCGGAATACATGCTGAACAACCCGGACAGGCCGGTACATAGAGATCGTTGCCGCTGCGCCTGAATCCGTAACGGGCGAGCTGGTTGTAGAGGGCGGAGGAGAGTCTGGCGTCCGGATCGGCGAACACCGATATGGCATTGCGATCCTGCAGATAGGAGCAGGGTCTGGGGGCCGTCGCAAAGAAGCGCAGTTCCTGTTCCTGGTGCGGTTCGCTTTTATCCATCGTTGTGTGCCATTACCAGGGCTCGTTACGCACGGCAGCCTGGAAATCCCACTGCTGGATAGTCTGTCCATTTTCGCACAAGGCATCCAGGTATTTAATGAAGTCTGCGCGTGGGATTTCTTCAGCGCCGAGGCTTGCCAGATGTGCGGAGTAGACCTGGCAATCGACCAGGCCAATATCCCAGGCCTTGAGCTGACGAACCAGCCAGGCAAAGGCGACTTTGGAAGCATCCGTGACCCGGCTGAACATGGATTCACCAAAGAATACACGGCCTGTTGACACGCCGTACAGACCGCCGACCAGCCGGTCTTCAAGCCAGCATTCCACTGAATGTGCACAGCCTGTCTGGTGCAGAGCGCGGTAGGCAGCGGCCATATCCTGCGTGATCCAGGTGCCCGAACTGCCGGGGCGTGGTGCCGCACAGGCTTCAATCACTTCAGTGAACGCCTGGTTCATGGTGACCCTGAAGCGGGCCTGGCGCAGTGTTTTGCGCAGGCTTCGCGAAATTTTCAGGCGCGCCGGGAACAGCACTGTGCGCGGATCGGGTGACCACCACAGGATGGGCTGATCGTCGCTATACCAGGGAAAAATGCCCCGCCTGTAGGCTGACAGGACTCTCTCAGCGGTCAGGTCGCCGCCCACGGCCAGCAGTCCATCCGGTTCCTGCAAAGCCAGCTTGACATCGGGAAACTCCAGATTGGGATCCCCAGGACTTATCCATAACGGGCGTTGCCTTATCATGCCGCCTGGCCTTGTTTGAACGGGGAGTGTGCGGACAGTTCATCCATATAGTCACGCATGGCAGCCGTTTCCTGGGCAAGATGGCGGGCAATGACATGGCGAAATTCGCGTTGCCTGATCCAGTGCGCGGACCAGGTCGGGGTCGGCAGAAATCCCCGACTGATCTTGTGTTCACCTTGTGCACCGGGCTCAAAGACTTGCAAACCATGGCGTATGCAGTAATCAATACCCTGGTAGTAACAGGCCTCGAAATGCAGGCTATGGTAAGTGTCATTACACCCCCAGTGGCGTCCATACAGGGTGGTATCGCTGCGAAAACAGATGGCGCCGGCGACGATACGCTGCTGTTTACTGGCGATGAAGAACAGCAGTTGTTCGCCCATGGTGGCAGCGATTTCACGAAAGAACTCCAGTGTCAGGGTTGGATACCCCCATTTTTTTTCGAATGTTGATCGATAGAAGTCATGCATGACCTCGATTTCCAGATCGCTGGCTTGCCGGGCGTGAACAGCCCGGATTTCGATGCCGGCCTGCTCAACATGGCGCCTTTCTCTGCGCACCTTTTTCCGTTTGCGCGAGCTGAAGCAGGACAGGTAATCGTCGAAGTCACGGTAACCCTGGTTTTGCCAGTGGAACTGGCAGCCAAGCCGCAGC
>JARFQZ010000007.1 GCA_029287515.1 Lysobacterales bacterium | reverse complement strand
CAACAGGTCAGTACTACGACAATGCCATCCATGCCGCCGAGCAGGAGAATATTGAAATCCTGTCATCCGTCGTCTCGGGAAGCAGGCTGCATGAAGTGATTAACAATCCTGTCGATAGCGGTATCGATGAAGGCTGAACCCCGCTTCGTGTCCATTGTGTAGATATACAGCGGAAACTCGTTGTTATTCACGCTCGAAAGAAAGCCCGGGTAGCTGTGGAGAGGTCTGAAAGACCTCTCCGGCAACCGTGTAAGATCTTGCAACCAGGAGGAATCGATCATGAGTGGATCGATTTTTTCGGGTAGACAAGATTGCTGCCTCGACTAACATTAACTTGATGGTTGTTGCACTAAGTGTGACAGCCATATTGGCGCTGTGAACAAAAAATGCCTGCAGTATAATCACCTAGCACCGGGGGAGACATCATGGCATCACGAACCCTTATAGCCTGGTATTCGGGATTGATCCTTCTCTCCACGGCGGCGACAACACTCAGCGCCCGCGACCTTGGCGGCACCGAACACAAAGGTCTGCTACAACATTTCTGGCCCTATTTGCACAGGGCGGGTGGAGCGCTGGACTTCGGTTCTTACGAATGGACTCTTATCAACGAGGAAGCCGAGTGGGCGCCCCGGGCAGGGCTCCAGGTCGTCGAGCTGAGAAACCGTTTCTATCTGATGGGGGGACGCACACCGCGTCCGCCCAGCTTCCCGCCCATCCCCGGAGACAGTGACATCTGGGGCGACGTCTGGAAAAGCCATGACAAAGGAAAAACCTGGAAGCAGATTCTGGTCACTGACGATGATCAACACTGGCCCGCGCGTGCCTATTTCCAGGCTGTGACCAAAGGCAGGTATATGTATGTCCTTGGAGGACAGAACTTCAAGTTGGAACCCAATGCGTGTCCGCCGTTTGTGTCCGAATGCCCGCCCTTTGTTTCAAGCTCGGATTTCTTCAACGATGTCTGGCGCAGCCGCGACGGTGTTCACTGGGAACAGATGACCGATGCGGCACCCTGGGCTGGTCGTGCCGGGCTGAGCAGCGTGGTCCACAAGGGGGAAATCTATGTCATGGGTGGATCGTTTAACGACGATCCGGCCGTGATCGGCGGTCCACCGGCGCGCGTTTATTTCAACGATGTCTGGAAGTCGCGCAACGGCCGTGACTGGGTACAGCTGACCGACCAGGCTCCCTGGGCACCCAGGGCGGGTGCCGTCGCCGCTGTCAAGAATGGCTACCTGTATCTGCTGGGAGGTGAGGACGGATTTATCTGCCTTCCGGAATCCCCCCGCTGTCCGCCTTACTATAATGATGTCTGGCGTTCGCGGGATGGTGCAAATTGGGAGCTGGTGACTGCATCGGCGGCTTGGGCGCCCCGTCCGGGGCACCAGGTGGTGGTGCTCCTCAACCGCTTCATCCTGTTCGGCGGTTTCGGGTTGAGCACGGACCCGACTGATCCTTTCAAGCCGTCCAACCCGACGGACATCTGGGTCAGCAAGGACGGCGCCAACTGGAAGCAGGTCAGTGATTCGCCCTGGAATGCCACCACACCAGGGGAAATCAAATACGATTTCGATGCCCTGGCGATAAAAGGAGGCAAGGGAGGGCTGCGGCCGTCCATCTTCACCTTTGGCGGTGACCGCGAGACTTTTGATTTCACCGATCCCTTCAACTACCTCAATGTGGATAATGACGTCTGGCGCTTCGCGCCACCCTACTGGTCGAATCACTGATGCCCCGGGGTATGCAAAAGGATCTGACGGCGGCGGTCGTTTGTGCGCCGCCGCCCTTGCGTAATTTCATCAGTTTCCGTTTAAACACATGCCAGAGCTGGCAGCTTATCGTCACTACCTGCGGTAGCAAACGTTTCGAGCCTGATGTAATGCGCGCCGCCACATGAAAACGTCATGCCGATCATACCGTTGATCCGGTTAATCGAACCGTAATCAGAAAGCGCCCAGCAAGGCCTGTATATCGCGTTTGCGCTGTTCATCCAGCCAGCGTTTCGCTGCCGCGCGGCGCTTGCTGTTATTCAGCGCCATGCGGCGCAGAACGGTGCGTGAAGCGCGGCCGGCAGCCCGGTCAACAGCCATGCAGAGATCCGAGTTGTTAGCGGATTTGTCGTCAGGTGGTGGAGAACAGTTCACTGCGGGCGGCGTCAGTAATCACTGAAACTGCCGGGTGTTTGATTCGGCGTTCTGCGGAAATCGCATAGAAACTCTCGCTGATGTCACGGGTGCGGCCGATCACGCGCCCCCCGTACTTGGCGACCACATCATCCTCGACGGCCGTCGGGGATGTAAAAATCCCGGCACTGGCTTCGCCGAACGCCTTCATCAATGCGCGGTCATCGAACTCGGCGACAATCAAGGGCTTGATATCCCTGGCGTCAAACCACTGTTCCAGCATCCGACGCAAGGCGCTGCTGGCCGTGGGCATCAGCATCGGTGCGTTGTCCAGCGACAGCGGGAAGTTCTTCTGGTACCTTCGGGCCACCGTCCGCGCCGCAAAAAACTGATACCGGATTCGCCGAGCGGGTGGTTATAAGCACGTACGTTGAGGGTCGGGCTCAGGGGACAGTCAGCGTTGACCAGGTCGAGTTTGTGCACTGAGAGGTCGGCCAGTAATTCCGACAGCGGTGCTTCCTGGCACACCAGCCGTACTGGTTCGTCCATCGCCAGTACCGGTTCGAGCAGGCGATAGGCGAGCAGTTTGGGCACAACCATGGCAACGCCCACATTCAGTGTCAACGCCGTGCCCGGGATGCGCCCTTCCAGCACATCCTGTAATTCGTTACCCAGGCGG
>JARFQZ010000373.1 GCA_029287515.1 Lysobacterales bacterium | reverse complement strand
GCCATCAACAACGCCGGCATCAGTATCCGCCATGACTTCCTGGACATCACACCGGAAGAATGGGACGAAGTGCTGGGAGTTAATCTCAAAGGCGCGTTTTATATTGCCCAGACTGCTGCAAGGCACATGGTGGATCGGGGTTCAGGCGTGATCCTCAACACCGCATCGACGGCCGGCACAACCGGCTATCCGCACTACGCCGACTACAGCGCCAGTAAAGGGGGCGTGATCGCGCTGACTTACGCCATGGCCCTGGAACTGGCGCCGGTCGTTCGTGTCAACGCTATTTCTCCCGGTTACGTGCTCACCCCGATGCAGCGGGCCGAGTACACGGATGCGATGCTGGGTGCAGTCAACCGCAAGATACCGATGGGCCGGCACGCCAAGCCGGAAGAGATCGCCGCGCTGTTTGCCTTTTTGGCCTCCGAGGATTGCGGATTCGCCACCGGCCAGGTGTATGTCATGGATGGTGCGGAAACCACAGGTGGCCTTTGCAGCCAGTGGTCCCATAACTGAGAGGGTAAATTTATGAGGTTGAAAGGAAAAGTCGCCCTGGTCACAGGCGGTACTTCGGGTATAGGTAGCGCAACGGCCGGGCGCTTTGCGCGTGAAGGCGCCGCTGTCGCCATCACCGGCCGGAATGTGGAGAGCGGGAAGCGGGTGGTTGAATCCATTGTTGCCGGTGGTGGAGAGGCGTTGTTCATCCGCTCCGATGTGCGACTGGCGAAAGACTGCCGGCGCGCCGTGGATCAGACCCTGGAGCGCTTCGGCAAAATCGATGTGCTGTTCAACAACGCCGGCGTATTTCACCCCCGCTCGGTCGTTGAGTGCACGGAAGAGGAGTGGGATGAAACCATCGATTCCAGCCTCAAGGGCGCCTTCCTTATGTCGAAATACACCTTGCCTTCGATGATCGAACAGGGCAGTGGCTCAATCATTCACACCAGTTCGGGCTGGGGCATCCTGGGCGGCGACAAGGCTGCAGCCTACTGCGCCGCCAAGGGAGGATTGGTAGTCATGGCCAAGGCCATGGCGATCGATCATGGTCCCGACGGAATCAGGGTAAACTGCGTGTGTCCAGGTGACGTGCTGACCCCAATGCTTCACGATGACGCTGCCAAGCGAGGCATGTCCTGGGACGATTACGCATCAGGCGCGGCTGGTCGGCCGCTTGGGCGGATAGGGAAAGTGGAGGAAATTGCAGACGCCGTGGTGTTCCTGGCGTCGGATGAGTCCTCGTTCATTACCGGTGAATCGCTGGTCGTGGACGGCGGAGGTGTGGCGGGCTGAACCCATACGCCGGATTCTTGGCATCCGAAAAAATCGTGATTAGAATAGTAGTCAAGGTTTCTGATCATGAAAGCTCAAGAGCAAAAACCTCAAAATTACCGCCGGGAACAGGCCTCATCAGCCGGGTCCCAGCGGATTGCCAGCCAACCGGTCGCTCGACACGGAGAATCCAGCCTGGCAAATCGACCGCGCGCGAAAGCCTTTGACCGCTTGATTGCACGCAGGATCCTGTCCACGCTGGGAAATCCCGACATCCGATTCCGGTTGTGGGATGGCTCCGAACTCCAGGTGGCCGGTGACGCATCCTCTCCACTGCTCTGGTTCCGCGACCGCCGGGCAATGTACGGCACCCTCGTAAACCCTGAACTCCATTTTGGCGATCTTTACAGTGAAGGGAGGATCGAAGTGGAAGGAGAGTTGCAGGAGCTTCTTGAGCACGTGTACCACGGAATTCAGAAAAGAGGCGATCCGTCGCCAGTTAAAAGCTGGTCGGACCGGGTTTCCCGGCGGATGAAGAAGAATACGCTGAATCGGGCGGCAGAAAATATCCACCACCATTACGACATCGGTAATGATTTTTACCGGCTGTGGCTGGACGCCCCTTACATGCAATACACCTGCGCTTACTATCCCGACCCGTCGATGAGCCTGGAGCAGGCCCAGCAGGCCAAGCTGCACCATGTTTGCCGTAAACTGCAGCTCAAACCGGGGGACAGCGTGGTTGAAGCAGGCTGTGGCTGGGGCGGCCTGGCGCGGTTCATGGCCGAACATTACGGGGTGACGGTTCGCGCCTACAATATCTCGCGTAAACAGGTGGCATTTGCCAGGGAGACCGCCAGGCAGCAAGACCTTACCGGTCGGGTGGAATACGTGCTGGACGATTACCGGAACATTTCGGGCCGGTACGACGTGTTCGTGTCGGTTGGAATGCTCGAACATGTGGGCGTAGAGCAATATGCCGAGCTGGGCAGGGTCATTGGCAACTGCCTGAAAAACCCGGGCCGCGGCCTGATCCACAGCATCGGCCGAAACCGCCCCAAACCGCTGAATGCCTGGATCGAACAGCGAATTTTTCCCGGCGCGTATCCGCCGACATTGCGTGAGGCAGCTGAAATATTCGAGTCCAACGGCCTGTCTGTGCTGGACATCGAAAACCTGCGGCGGCATTACGCGCTGACCCTGCGGGATTGGCTGCAACGATACCGGGGGCACGAGGCGCAGGTCAGGGAGATGCACGACGAACGCTTTGTGCGTGCCTGGCGGCTATACCTGGCCGGCTCCCAGGCGGCTTTCAGTGTGGGTGAACTGCAGTTGTTCCAATGGGTGTTCACCCAGGGCTGCAATAACGACATTCCGTGGTCGAGGTCTTACCAGTATCCTGGCCATGACCCTCTCAGCGCTGCAGGCTGAGTTGTCATCTTCAATTCAATTCGACGTGCTCGTGGTCGGCGGCGGCCCCGCCGGTTCGACGCTGGCGCGCGTCCTGCGGCAATGCGGGATGGAAGTTTGTGTGCTGGACAAGGCGCAGTTTCCACGTCAGAAAGTCTGCGCGGGCTGGGTTACTCCGGCGGTGATGCAAGAGCTGGAAATCGACCTGGAAGCGTATGGGCGGGAATATGTTTT
>JARFQZ010000372.1 GCA_029287515.1 Lysobacterales bacterium | reverse complement strand
CTGCGGCCAAACAAGGTGATCTCCTGCTGCCGCCAATCCAGATCCTTCCGGAGGCATGCCAGTATCGAGTCGGCTTCTGGCGCCGTGACGACGCCGGCGTAGTATGCGAAGCAGTCAGGATCCAATAATTCGAATTTGCCTGTCATGAATTTTGGCCAAAAGGGCGATTGCCATACCGGCGCCCACCAACGCCAGGAACATGTCTGACTGGGTGTCCCACACGTAACCCTGCGTGCCCAGGAAACTGTCGGCTGCTTCTTCGCTCAGCAGGGCTACCCACCACTCGATCAATTCATAGAACGCACTGAAAGCCAGGCAAATGCTGATGACGATAAGAGACAGCCAGCCCCGCCTGGCCACTACCCGGTTGCGGATCAGTACCTCGCGGATGACGATCGCCGGAATAAAGCCCTGCGCGAAATGCCCAAGCTTGTCGTAATTATTGCGTTCACCACCTGCCAATTCGGCCATCCAGTCACCCAGCGGAACCTCGGCATAAGTGTAGTGGCCGCCCACCATGAGAATGATGCAGTGCAGGAGAATCAGGCCGTAGGCAAGCGGCGTCAATGGAAACATATCCCGGGTATAAACCAGGACGATCAAAGCTATGATTGCTGGCGAAACTTCCAGCCACCAGGTCGGATAGTCGTGCGGTTGCCAGCCTGACCAGGCCAGGCACACCAGGAAAATCGTCAGCCAGGCGAATTTCAATTATTCGGCTTCGATGACCCGTACAGCCAATACATCACAACTGGAACCGTGCAGCACTGAATTGGCCGTTGCGCCCAGCAATAACTGAACACCTTTCTGGCCATGCGTACCCAGCACGATCAGTTCCATGTCATTCTCTTCCGCAAAGCGGCGAATTTCCCTGGCCGGCGTACCATTGAGAAAATGGCGGCACGATTCGGGAACACCGGCTTCCTCTCCGATAGTGTCCAGTTTCTGGCGCAATTCGGAACGCAGATTCTCTTCGACTTCGTCCATGCCGACGAAAACCGGGCCGTATGGAACCACACCCATGTATACCGAATCCATGGGTTCCTGGACATAGATCAGATGGATTTCGCTATCCGGTGCAGCCACATCAAGCGCGCGCTTCATGACGGCAGATGACTCACTGCTCAAATCAATCGCAACTGCAATCTTATTGTATCCGGACATAATTTTTCTCCGTGATCAAAGGATACCCCACTACTAAGTTTAGACCAGTGCCGGCCAAAGTGGATGACTACCGTCAACGATGCCCGAGGTTCTGGCTATTATCATTCAGGTAATGGACAAGATTCCTGATCGCATGCGCGCGATGCAAATCGTGGAACTGGGACCAATCGCCGCTGGCCGCCCACCGCTGGAAGCGCGTGCCGTAGAAGTACCGAGGCCCGGAAGCAAAGAACTGTTGATCCGCGTTCATGCCTGCGGCGTCTGTCACACGGAAATCGATGAAATCGAAGGCCGGACCGCGCCGGCCTCGCTGCCCATGACCCCTGGCCACCAGGTCGTGGGAACCATTGTTGGCCAGGGGGAACAGTGTTCGGTGGCCTGGACAGGAAAACGGGTCGGAGTAGCCTGGATTCACTCGGCCTGCGGCATCTGCCAGTGGTGCCTTGCCGGCACTGAAAACCTGTGTCCCGAGTTCTGTGCCTGCGGGCGGGATACGGCCGGAGGTTACGCTGAATACATGACGGCGCCCGAAGCCTTTGTGCACCTGATTCCCGAAAGATTAGGCGACCTGGAGGCCACTCCCTTGCTGTGCGCCGGTGCCGTGGGTTTTCGGTCTCTCAGGCTATGCCACCTCGAGAACGGTCAAAGGCTTGGGCTGACCGGGTTTGGCGCATCGGGCCACCTGGTGCTGCAAATGGCGCAACACCTCTACCCTGACTCCGAAATCCATGTTTTTGCACGCAGCGAAAAAGAACGCGAGTTCGCACTGGACCTGGGGGCCGGTTGGGCGGGAGATACCACTGACCGGCCGGATAACGGCTTGCACGCCATCATCGATACGACGCCCGCCTGGCTTCCGGTACTTGCCGCCATGGACGCTCTTGAGCCGGGGGGGCGACTGGTCATCAACGCCATCAGGAAGGAATCCGGCGACCGGGCGTTACTGGCAGGACTGGACTATGACAGGCACCTGTGGCGTGAAAAGACGCTTACCACTGTCGCCAACGTCACCCGGAATGACGTGCGTGACTGTCTGAAGCTGGCTGCGGCGATTCCGCTTCAACCGCGGGTGACCGCCTATCCGCTGGAACAAGCGAACCAGGCGCTGGCGGAGTTGAAACAAGGCCATATCCGGGGCGCGAAAGTTCTGCAGATCAGCCAATAACAGGACCGGGGCGCTTCCGGCTCCTTCGGAAAAGCCGAGTGGTTATTGCCCACAAAACGACCCCACCGAGGGTGACCGTCAGACCGAGAGCCGCAGCAACCTGCAGCAGGGGATGATTGAAATTATCCCGGGTGTCGAAATCCATGATGTGGAGCATCCAGAGGAAATCGAAAATCCGCCATTGGGGGGTCCGCCTTGCCAGTAATTCGCCCGTCCAGGGATGGATATAAAGATTGACGGAGGCAGGCTCTTTGAATGCCACCTTCCACACCGGTAAATCGCGCCCACGAATTTCCGGACTCTGCGACAGGTCCTCAATCCATTCAACCGACTCTGCGCTGAATGGCGTTATCAGCCATTTCTCAGCATGAGCCTTCGCCTGATCACCGGTCAATTGCGGCTCTACCCGGTTGCCATTCGCCGATAGCAATCGAACTTGCACCACGCCACCGGATTCGACCTCAGTCCGCCAGAAAGTCTCGCCATCCCGGCTAAAGAGTTCCAGTTCGCGCAATGACCAGCCCTCACCCAGATGCCGGGTGAGTGTGTCTTCGAATTCACTCGGACGAGCCAGTTCCCGCAGTTGTTGCCGATCGGGGTGTGGCTTGGATTGCGTCAGGTGTTCACCGCGTATTTCGGCAATGGGTATCAGGCTGAAGTACAGCCCGCTGCCCATCCAGGCAACGATCTGCACGGCCATCAACAACCCCAGCCAGCGGTGCAGTTTTCTGAATAATGATCTCATTGGCGCATCATAACGAATATCTGGCAAGATGCAGCAATGAGTCTGCCCCTGTTGATCCAATTTGCGCTCTGCCCACTGGTTTTCCTTAGCCTGTTATGGGTTACCGCACCCTATGGCCGGCATCACGAGGCCGGTTGGGGACCTGACCTTCCCAACAGAACTGCCTGGGTGCTGATGGAATTGCCCGCGCTGCTGGTGATCACTGTGCTGGTGTTGACCGGTCCCGCCGGGGCCAATCCGCAAGCCTGGATCCCCTTGTGTTTCTGGGTATTTCACTACAGTTATCGAACCTTTGTATTTCCGGCCCTGATGCAGCCTTCGGACCGGACTTTCCCTGCCCTGCTGGTACTGTTCGCTGTCGCTTTCAATTCATTGAACGGGTACAACAATGCCGAAGCCCTGCTGAACGCCGGCAAACAGGCCGCACCATTATTGACATTGCACTTCATCATCGGAGCAGTGATTTTCATGTTGGGATTTCTGCTGCATTTCAGGTCGGACCGGACCATTCGGCTATTGCGAAAACCCGGTGAAACCGGATACAGCATTCCCACCGGTGGAATGTTCCGGTGGGTCAGTTCCCCGCATTACCTCGGTGAGATTCTGCAGTGGACAGGATGGGCGGTCATGACCTGGTCTCTGGCAGGCGTGGCTTTCGCCCTTTTCACTTTCTGCAACCTCGCACCCCGGGCCATTTCAAACCACCGGTGGTACCGCGAGCGCTTTCCCGATTATCCCCCGGACCGGAAGATCCTCATCCCTGGTATTTTCTGAAGCCAAACAACGCCGATGAGCGCAGCCGCCTTCCACCGCCTAGCGGCGGGAGCAGGGAAGCGCAGGCAAAGAGGGAAGTGCGGTTTCGCCACAGGCGAAGAAGCGCTAACCGGCTGCCGTCGCGCGTGAGACTCCCTTAATCTCCTGCACCAACACCCATGGAGCTACTACGACAGCCCAGAATTCACTTTTTTCTGTTTCCCACCGAATGGCGTCTTCATCCATGGCCCTGTGCAAGGCGCCTTCCGCGGGCGAAATGCCGCGCAAGTTCTCCCCAGGTGATTTTCCCGGTCTGCGCATTGAGCAGATCCATTGTATCCAAACCAGGCGTCGTCATTTCAGAAGAACTGATGGATCAAACGGGTCAGGGAGGTATTGAGACGGCGCCCAGAGCAGACGGTCATCGCTGTCACAGCAGGAAATTACCTCTGAATCTTCCGCCATCAACTCATGCATCACCTGCCTGCAGGCACCGCACGGAGAATGAGCTGTATCTCCGGGTGTGTAAATAACCAGGGTTTTCAAACTACCGGGCTTCGCACCGTCGCAGATGGCCGCGGTAAGTGCGGACCTTTCCGCACACTGGGTCAATCCGAAAGAAGCATTCTCGACGTTGCAGCCGCCATAAACGACCCCTTCCTCGCTGATCACCGCTGCACCAACGGGAAACCGGCTGTAGGGGGAATAGGAACGTGCGGCGGACCTGGCCGCTTTCTCTTTGAGTTTCAGGAAAACAGGGGCTGGATTACTCATGGGTGCTCTTCCCTTCTATTTGCGCATAGATGGCGGGCCGAACCTCAACCGCATCACCGCCAATCGTGTAGGCGTCACTCAACAATTGTGCTGCACGGTCCCAGTCATCTTCGGTGGATGCATGGATAAATGCCAGCGGCGTATTGGTATCAACCCGGGCACCAACACCGCTGATCTGTGAAATCCCGACCGAAGGATCGATCGGGTCTTCGACTCGTTGCCTGCCGCCACCCAGGGCTATAACCACCATGCCCATGGCCCTGGCATCAATGGCGCTGACGTAACCCGCGCGTGCCGGAAAAACCGGCCTGGCGATGGCCGCCGCCGGCAAGAACAATTCAGGGTGTTCCAGCAGGTTTGTAGGGCCTCCCTGGGCCGTAACCATGGCGGCGAACTTTTCGGCCGCCCGACCGGAGTCCAGAGAATCCCTGACCTTCTGCCTGCTTTCCTCCGCACTGGCGGCCAATCCGCCAAGCAGCAGCAATTCTGCAGACAGTTCTTCCACAACCGTGGCCAGCCTGGCGTGTCGTTCATCCCCCTTCAGAAAAGAGACCGCTTCATGGACCTCCAGGGCATTGCCCGCCGTCCAGGCCAGCGGTTGATCCATGTCGGTCACCAGTGCGTTACAGGGTAAGCCGGCGGTATAGGCAACCCGCGATATGTCCCGGGCCAGCCTGACTGCTTCTTCGGGCCCCGGCGTAAAAGCCCCGGAACCGAACTTGATGTCCATGACCAGCGCATCCAGCCCTTCCGCCAGCTTCTTGGACAGGATCGATGAAATAATCAGTGGTGTGGACGCAACCGTTGCGGTCACATCCCTGACCGCGTAAATCCGGCGGTCCGCCGGTGCCAGGTCGTCCGTCTGACCGATAATGGCGATTCCGTTTTCCCGCACCAGCCGCTGAAAGCGGGCGCCCTCCGGCTGGGTATCGAAACCGGGGATACTGTCGAGCTTGTCTAGGGTTCCCCCGGTGTGTCCCAGTCCACGGCCTGAAATCATCGGCACGTAAGCGCCACAGGACGCAACAACCGGGCCGAGCAGCAGGCTCACCAGGTCACCCACCCCGCCCGTAGAATGCTTGTCCAGTGCCGGACCGTCCAGGTTTTCCCAGGACAACACCTTGCCGCTATCCCTCATCGCCAGGGTCAGGTCCCTTTCTTCATCCAGGTTCATGCCGTTGAAAAAGGTAGCCATCGCAAAAGCTGCAATCTGCGCATCTGAGACTGTCTGCCTGGAAACGCCCTCGATGAATGACCGGATCTCAGCCCGGGTAAGGGACAAGCCATCTCGTTTTTTCAGAATGATTTCTTCGGCCAGTTGCATCAGGCGTCCCGGGCGGCAGGCATCGTTTGATTTTGGAGTATTATATTCTACGGTTTTACAGCAGGAATGCGTCGATGGCCATAGTGCACGAGAAGAATCATTTCATCTGGCTCACAATATCCATGATCGGCCTGATGATTACAGGCGCCATAACGACCGAGGTGCCGGATAACTGGACGCTCGAACTGCTGGAGTTCATCAGCGTCGCACTGCTGTTTCTTTCCCTGCTCGGTCTGAGGACCAATCGCAAGTTTGCCAAAGGACTCCTGATCCTGGTTGGCCTCATCCTGACCACGGTCGTGGCCCGAAATACCACCCAGATGTATTACTTCGAATTTTCCTATCTCACCCTGCTGCTGCTGTTTATGTTCATAGCTGCCTGGCTGGTCGGAAGCCAGGTGTTGCTAACGGGCAAAGTGGACCTCAACATCATTGTGGGCTCCGTGGCTTTGTACATCATCATCGGCTACATATTTTCAATTTTCTACACGCTCCTGCTCGAGTTCAGGCCAATGGCGTTCAAAGGTATCGAAGTAGCAGCCTGGTATGACAATCTCCCGACGACAACCTATTTCAGTTTTGTCACCCTGACGACGCTCGGGTATGGCGACATCAGCCCCGCCATTCCGCTGGCGCAAGTCATCGTTATACTCGAGGCGGTGACCGGAATGTTCTACCTCGCGGCGATCGTCGCCAGCCTGATCGGCTCGATGAAACTCGAACAAAAATAATCCTGGGTTACTGGTTCAGTATGGAGCCGCGTTCTGC
>JARFQZ010000290.1 GCA_029287515.1 Lysobacterales bacterium | reverse complement strand
GCGATTTACCATCCGCGTGGCGCTCACCGTGGCGCTCGGCGGATTCCTCATGGGGTTCGATGCCTCGGTAATCTCCGGCGTTGTTGGATTCATTGAACCTGAATTCGAACTGAGCAAGTTCGAACTGGGTTGGGCGGTCGCCTCGCTCACGCTTACCTCGACGATGGCGATGATGCTGGCGGGTCCGATCAGTGATCGCTTCGGCCGCCGGCCGGTTCTTAAAGTCGCCGCTCTTTTGTTCACGGTTTCAGCGGTGGCTTCTGCCGTTGCACCGGATTACATCACGCTGGTTGCAGCGCGCATGCTGGGTGGGTTCGGAGTGGGCGCAGCCCTGATTATCGCGCCGATGTACATTGCCGAGATTGCACCACCGGCAGTGCGCGGCAGAATGGTGTCCTTCAACCAGCTCAACATCGTGATCGGCATATCTGCCGCGTATTTCAGTAACTATCTGATCCTCAGCCTGGGCCAATCTGACCTGGGCTGGGCCCAGGCGCTCAGATTCGGTGACTGGAACTGGCGCTGGATGCTTGGGGTTGAAGCATTGCCGGCAATTTTCTACTTCTTCGCGCTGCTGTTCGTGCCGGAGAGTCCGCGCTGGCTGGTCATGAAGGGCCGGAATGAAGACGCACTCGGTATCCTCGAGCAGGTAAGTAGCAAGGCCCAGGCCGAAAAGGACCTGACCGCCGTGCGCGAGTCGCTGCAAGCCGAGGCCCACCAGGAAAAGGGCACCTTCAGGGAGTTGTTCCAGCCGGCCATGAAGCTGGTGCTGACCATTGGCATCTCGGTCGCGATCCTGCAGCAAATTACCGGTATCAATTCGGTCTTCTTTTACGCACCCATGATTTTTGAGCAGTCGGGTATTGGAACAGACGCGGCATTCATGCAGGCGGTCATGGTCGGTATCGTGAACCTGGTCTTCACAGTGACGGCGATCCTGTTGATCGACAAGCTGGGGCGGCGGCCTTTGCTGATTGCGGGCCTGGCTATTATTTCGTTCTGCATGCTATTGCTAGCGTGGGCATTCAGTGCGGCCAGTTACACGCCGGGCGGGGAACTGGTGGGTGTCAATCCTGTCATCATCCTGATCGGCATACTGGGTTTCGTGGCAGGCTTTGCCATCTCCCTCGGACCGGTTATGTGGGTTCTGTTTTCAGAACTGTTCCCCAACCGGATTCGCGGTATCGCGATTTCATTCGTGGGGCTGATCAACTCGTCGGTCAGCTTTCTCGTGCAACTGGTTTTCCCCTGGGAACTGGAAAATTTCGGGCCATCGACAACCTTCCTCATTTACGGAATTTTTGCTGTCATCGGCCTGGTTTTCGTCTTCCGTACGCTGCCTGAAACCAAGGGCCGCAGCCTGGAAGAACTCGAAGCAGAACTGGTATCGGGAAAATGACAGGAGTTCGAAACATGTCAATCATCAAATCCGTGACCGCGGCGGCTTTTCTGTTCTGCCTGTTGTATGCCGGCGTGGCCTGTTCCGGCGCCATTCCTGTGGAACTGGCCAACGAAGAAGGCCGATATCAACTGCTCCGGGGCGGTGAACCTTACGACATCAGGGGCGCAGGCCTTGAATACAGGGATGTCGGTGTACTCGTTTCGCACGGCGGTAATTCAATCCGTACCTGGCGCACCGACAATGCCTATCAAACCGGCCAGGAAGTGCTGGACAACGCCGCAAAGCACGGTATCACGGTGGTCATGTGCATTGAAATCGGGCGCGAACGCCACGGTTTTGATTACGACGATGAAGCGGCGGTAGCGGCGCAACTGGAGTACGCCCGTGGAGAAGTGATGAAGTACAAGGATCATCCGGCACTGCTGGTATGGATGATCGGCAACGAACCCAACCTGCATTTCAAGAATCCAAAGGTGTTTGACGCGATCAACGACATTTCGAAGATGATCCACGAGGTGGACGGGAATCACCCGACCACAACGGCACTGGCGGGGTTCAATGCCGAGCTGGCAGGCCTGGTCGAAACGCGTATGCCGGACCTGGATTTCATCAGCATCCAGATGTACGGGGATATAGTGAACCTTCCGCGCTACATTGAAGAGATTGGATACCAGGCGCCGTACATGGTCACGGAATGGGGTGCGGTCGGTCACTGGGAGGTGCGCAAAACCGCCTGGGGTGCGCCGGTAGAGCAAACCAGCAGTGAGAAAGCCGCTAATTATCTGAAGAGCTACAAGATCGCCATTGCCGATGATCCCGATATGGTTCTGGGTTCTTACGTTTTTCTCTGGGGGCAGAAACAGGAGCGCACGCCAACCTGGTACGGCATGTTCCTGGCAGACGGAAGTGAAACGGAAGCCATCGACACCATGCACTATATCTGGACAGGAGACTGGCCGGATAACCGCTCACCTCAAATCGGTTCCATGCACCTGGATTCAAAAACTTCCGCAACAGACATCGTACTCAAAGCGGGTACCCGTTACGATGCCGCCGTTGTCGCCAGCGACCCCGACGGCGACCCGCTGACCTTTCGCTGGGAAGTGATGGAGGAGAGTAAGGCCACCCAGAGCGGGGG
>JARFQZ010000274.1 GCA_029287515.1 Lysobacterales bacterium | reverse complement strand
TCGACAGCACGTCTGAACATCTGGGCGGCATATTTTGAATCCTGGCTGCTGTTCCTGGCGAAGTATTGCTTTCCGCGCAGGAAGAATTCATAGGCTCGCGGAACAATTTCAGTCTGTTCACGCATGTGACTGTGCTTCAGGGTCAGGCTCAGGGCGTCGACGATCCGGTTGGCAATGTCCTCCTGGATATCGAAAAGGTCCTTGCGCTGGCGATCGTACTGGCGGGTCCAGAGATGAAAACCATCATCGGCATTGATCAGCTGCGCAGTGACCCGGATGTGCTCGCCAAATTGCCTGACACTGCCCTCCAACACGGCCTGGACCTTGAGTTTCCTCGCGATCTCGGCGATGTCTGCGCGCTTGCCGCCAAACCGGAATGAAGCCACCCGGGAAGCCACCCGCAATCCTGCCACCTTACACAGTGAATTGAGAATTTCTTCTGCGATACCTTCGCAGAAGTAGGCCTGATCGCCATGTTCACTCATGTCATCGAAGGGAAGGACGGCAACCGAGGGTGCATTGGAGTCCGGGCCGGCATGACCGGGGTTCGCATCATCCGGAGTATCGGTCGGATCCTTGACGATCCCTTCCGGCGTGACTTCGAACGCCCACGCCAGGATCAGGGCGATCGGGAATCCAAGAACAATGATCGCAATGAGGAAGCTGAGCGCCCAGCTCGGCAAAGTCAACGCTTCGAACGTTACCTCGCCTATTTGCATCAGGAGCCAGCCAACCAGGATGTAAGCCAGCCCTACACGCATGACTTTGCGTTGATAGAACTGCCCCAGCAGAGACTTTTTTGACTTACGGCCCATGACAAAGAACAGGCAGAGCCCGATCCTCCTCTATATATAATTATACGCCAGACTGCTTGGAATTTTTATTGGCCGCCGCGCCGTGACTTTGATTCACAGGTTATATAACTAAATACAATTGGGGGTTTGAAAGGTTGCTTATCAGCGATCGATGACGTGCATCTGCCACAGATCTTTTCGCTCGATCTGCAGGAAGGGTTTCATGGCCAGGCAACCCGTTTTACCGATGCTGTTCTCCAGGTAACGCAGCTCTTCGAATTTTTCGCGAGTGCGTTCACCGGCCGGCAAGTCAAGGCCATTTTCGCGTGCAATCAGCGCGGCCTTGGCGCGAATGGCCAACTCGGTGTACACCCGCAGGTAACACAGCATGTCCACGACGATGGGACCTTCGAATTTCTCACGCAGGTCATCCAGGAAATGTCCGATTTTCGATTCCGTGAAGTGGCCCGAATCGATCATTTCAATCAGCTCGGTATCCGCATCAAAATCGAGTTCCAGCCACTCATGCAAGGCCGCGGAGCTTTTCTGGAAAACCAGATGTACGAGGGGCGGTAACACGACCAGGGTGCCGACTGTCTGCAGCATCGGCGCCACCAGGAAATGGTTGAAGATCGAGTGTAAAAGAATCGCGACGGCTAACCCCGGCAAATAATAAAACGGATTGATTTCCATCTGCCGCTCGGTGAGCGCCTGCGACATGATGGCGAACATCGCGGTCACGCCCCCGTGCATGATGGCTGTGCCAAATCCACGCACAATCCAAACGCCAAAACTGGCAGTGGACTGCAACTGCAGATACTGTAAATTCTCGACCAGCGCAAATCCGGCGCCGACGGCGAAGCCCATGATCGCAGAGTCGACAAGGAACCCAATGCGGTTGGATCTGAACAGGTAGACAATAATCATTGCCTTGAGCATTTCCTCGACCACCGGCGACACATAGCGCGAATAGGGCTTGAAAGGAATCTCAGTGAGGCCCAGCAACCCGCTGTTCAAAAACATCGCCGCCAGTGCAGTAAGCCCACCCATGACGATGACAGCCAGTACAACCCTCAGCCTGACCAGCTTGTAGCTGTCCATGTAGAGCAGGATGACCAGGAAAATCAGTACAGGCAGCAGGCCAACCGGCGCACGGGTCAGAAGTTCAAGTGACATTCTCGCTGCAATATTTCGGGCGGCAAGGGCCGTCGGATATCACCGGCCTGTTAAAACCGCGGATGAAAGGAGCATTACCGGTCCAAACTATGTGTTGGTCGTATTGCTTTTATAGCCGATCGGAACTCGAAAAATCAATGGAAATCGACTCGGGGTGAACAGGTTTCCCCGTTTCGTCCTCACGCAGGAACACAGCAAATTGCTGGTGTCCCTGGTTAAGCACACGCAAAGCCCCCCCGGAAATCATGACAGATTCGAGAACCTTGTTTTCATCGCCCTGGATTTCGGCGAACCCCCCGAAGGCAAAACCTGTTTTGTCCAGGCCCACTTTGACCTCGGTGTTGATTTCGGATTCCAGGTCGAAATTGAGGATATAGATTCCGGAAGTTTCTCTGAGCGCAATGGTTCCTGAAAAGCCGTCTCCCTTGAGTTGCATGTCGTTTTTCAGGAACTCCGGGGCACTGCCCTTCCCGGCGATCATGGTGCCGACCATGCTGGCTGAGTCGCCAGGCACCGCGCGCTCCGAGGAGAATTCATAAAACCCCACGGCCAGCAACAGGCCGGCAGCAAACGCAACACCAGCTGTCGCAGGCTGAAAGGATGAAAATATTGAAGAAAGTGAAAAAGAAGACTCCGGTTTCGGTAACCCGATGTTACCCGCTATCCGGCTGCCCAGACCCCGGGGCGGTTGTTGCGGAGGCAGGCTGTCCATCAGGTTGCTCAACTTCTGCAACTCGGACTTCACGGCCCGGGCTTCGGCCGAGGACTCCAGGGCCGCGTCCAGTTCCGATTGATCTTCCGGGCGCAACTCACCGTCAATATCGGCGTTAATCAATTCCAGGATACGTTCACTAATCATTGAATAGTCCTTCAATAAACACCACGGGCCACAAGCGCCTCTTTCATCAACTGGCGTGCCGAGTACAGCCGTGATTTCACGGTTTTCTCCGGTATCTGCAGAATCTCGCTGATCTGCCGATAACTGCAATCAGAAAAATGGCGCAGCACAACCACGGTACGATAATCATCCTTAAGCTCCATCAGACCGTCCTGGATTTTACCGGACAGATCACCCGCCTGCGCCGTTGCTTCCGGCCCGCGCACATCAGTTACCTCTTTATCGTCAAGCGGTTGCTGATTTCGTGCGCGTTTGCGCTGGTTGATGGATTCATTAACAGCAATACGATAAATCCAACTAAAAAACTTGTACTTGGGATCATATTGATCCAGGTGCTCGAATGCTTTCATGAATGCCACCTGTGAAGCATCGGCTGCGTCATCCGGATTACCCAGAATCCGGTATGCCGCGTTGAACACGGGCTTCTCATAATGCCCGATCAGCTCTTCAAGCGCCCGACGGTCACCTCGCTTACACCGATCGATGAGCGCATGGTCCCGACGGTCACTATTCATAACTACACTTCAACCGCATAAAAGTTGGAAAATCCATCAATTTTATTGCGCCGCCCTGACAACAAACAATTTATCGAATCCCGAATAACGGAAAATATCGCCGATATGCTTGTTGACGTTTACAAGTTCCAGGCCTGACTGGCTTCCCATCAGGCGCTTGTGCGTTCTGAGCAACACACCAAGCCCGGCGCTTGAAATGTATTCCAGGCCCTGCAGGTCAAGTACGCAATTGTCAGTCACGGTATCAAGGAATTCCTGCGCCTTCTCCGCCTGGGCCGCATCCAGCCGGCCGGACACCGCAACTTCTCCGTTATCATTCAAACCAATCTTAAACATCCGGTTTCCTCACTCCCCTGTGACCCGATTGGTAAATGTTATTTTGCTCTTCCGGTCACGGTATTCATAGTGTATCGAATCGGCCATTTTCAACACCAGGTAAAGACCCAGCCCGCCAGGCGTCCTTTCCGACAGGGGTGCGTCGATATCAATTTCGGCAGCCATGGTCGGATCAAACCGTTCAACATCGAAGTCTGTCAGGCTGACTTCGATTCCCTGCTCGATGGGTTTCATTTCTATGAGGATGTCACTATCGGTTTCCGTATTGTAAGTCACCATGTTGACAAAAAGCTCTTCCAGCGAGAGGTCCACTTTCATCCGCAGGGAGTCGTCAATTTCGTGCTCGGAAAAAAATCCCGCGGTATCCTCGACGATTTTCCGGATCTGATTGAAACTGCGTTGATATTTTCTCTGCATCATCATTCCTCCGGCAACCGCTTCACCAGGACCAGCGTAATATCGTCTTCCTGGCTGACCCCCTCGCCATGTTCAAAAGTTGCACTCAATATCTGTTTCGTCAGCTCTGCCATGGGCAGTCGATGGTGGTATTTTAACAGCCGCGCTACCCGCTCCTCACCAAACTGGACACCCTGCCTGCTCTCATATTCATAGACCCCGTCCGACAGGAGCACCAGGATGTCGCCAGGCTCCATCTGCAGCACGCTGGATTCGCTCGCCTCGTCAAGATCGAGTATCCCGACGGGAAACGTCGTAGGCCGGTGCCAGTCGCAGCTTTCATCCGCCGCGCGGAAATGCAGGATGGGGCCCTGCCCCCCCGAATGGTACCTGATCCTGTGCCGGACCGGATCCAGAAAACCCGCGAACGCCGTGATGAAACGATCATCAGGAAGGTCCTCGGCCAGCTGGTTGTTCACATGCCGGTATGCGTCGTCCAGGCTGGCGCCGCAGCGGAATGCCACGCGCAACATGGCCTGCATCTGCGTGGCGGACAATGCCGGCCCGAATCCATGCCCCGTGGCGTCGCCCATCAGGATAAACAGCCTGTTATCCAGAACCACCAGGTCAAACAGGTCACCGCCTGCGTGCCCCGTCGGCACGAAGTGGCCGTGTACATCGTAGCCGTTAACATCGGGCATCTGGTCGGGCAGCGTACTCATCTGAATTTCGCGCGCCAGCGTCACTTCCTCATCAAGGCGCTCCTTCAGCAACAGGGCCTCTGTCAATTGCATGCGCTGCACGGCGACAGCGCATTGCGCGGCCAGCGCCGTGGCCAGCAATTCGTCGTTTTCGTCGAATGAACCGGTGAGCTTGTTGGCAAGCTGCAACACGCCCACCGGCTGCTTTTCCCAGCCAAGCATCGGCACGTTGAGAACCGACCGGGTCTTGTAGCCGGTCGCCTTGTCCACCGCCCCGGTAAACCTAGGATCGTCGTAGGCATTGGACACATTGATGATTTCCCTCGATACAAGGCACTCACCCACGAGCCCTTCGCCCGCCGCCAGTCGCGGGGCCGGCTTGAAAGCAGGAAGCTCCATGGTCAGATCATCCTTTGCCGCGTCGTACAGCCACAGGGAGGCCTTGTCGGCCGCCAGCACCGATTCACCGGCCTCCACGACTTCCGCCAGCAGATGCCTCAGGTCGTAAGGCAGTGCCAGTTTTTGCGTCACGTCCAGAATCCGGGCCAGTGCATCCTGGCTCAATTGAGGCGCTTTACCCACCTGGCGCATATTCCGCAATTTCTCCCCGTTGTTCCGCCCGGCAACCAATGTACCAGAGAAACGGATCTTACGATTTTCACTATATACCCAGCCTATTAAATCCATACAATCAATCGATTTCACAAATCACTAAGCAACCACTAAACTTCACGCATCATTCGTTCAAAGGAGTATTAACCATGTTTGAAACAGCAAAAAATCACGTTCCCAATGTTGTCTTTAAAACCCGGGTGCGGGACGAATCCGTCGAGGGCCCCAACCCGTACCGCTGGCAGGAGGTCTCATCCGAAGACATTTTCAGCGGAAAGAAAGTGGTTGTGTTTGCGCTGCCCGGGGCTTTCACGCCCACCTGCTCCAGCACTCACCTGCCGGGGTTCGAAGAAAAGTATGACGAATTCAAAAAGCTTGGAGTGGATGAGATCTACTGCCTCAGCGTGAACGACGCTTTCACCATGTTCCAGTGGGGCCGGCACCAGGGCGTGGAGAAGGTCAAGCTGCTCCCCGACGGCAGCGGAGAGTTTTCGCGGCTGATGGGTATGCTGGTTCGCAAAGATAACCTGGGGTTCGGTGAACGTTCCTGGCGTTACTCGATGTTCGTCGATGACGGAGACATCAAGGCCCTGTTTGCAGAGGACGGAAAGTGCGATAACTGCCCGGCGGATCCGTTTGAAGTCAGCGACGCGGACACCATGCTCAATTATCTGAAAGCACAATAGGGATAAAAGGGTCTTCTGTTATCATTGAACCTGATTTTGCAGCACCGATCCGGGGCAGATATCATGAAGAGCAGCACCTTTATCAGCACTTTTATCCTGAGCCTGATGATCGCGGCACCCGCCGCGGTCATTGCTGAATCCGAACCACCGCAAATCTCGCTCGAAGGGCTCGAACTGGTGGAGAAAAACCGCAGGGGCGAACTTTACGCCGATCCCGAGGTTGACTGGAGCGTTTACGAGCAGATTCAACTCGAGACGGCCTC
>JARFQZ010000252.1 GCA_029287515.1 Lysobacterales bacterium | reverse complement strand
TGGTTCTCGTTAGTACTTTTTTCAAGGTGATAGCGGGCGGTTGCAACATCCTGCGTGCCGAACAACATCAGTGCATCGGAAGGCAGGCCGTCGCGGCCTGCCCGGCCTGTTTCCTGGTAATACCCTTCAAGGTGACGCGGCAAGTCGTAATGGACCACGAACCGCACGTTCGGCTTGTCGATACCCATGCCGAACGCCACTGTGGCCACGACGATAGACAGGTCGTCCCGAATGAATTGCTCCTGCACCGTTTTCCTTTCTGAAGCGGACAGGCCGGCGTGGTAGGCCGCCGCATTGAAACCCCGGTCCACCAGGTGTTCCGCCAGTTCGTCAACCCGCTTGCGCGACAGTGCATAAACGATGCCGGACTCGTCCCCCTGTTTATCAAGGAAACGCAGCAACTGGCTGTGGGGCTGATGCTTTTCCAACACGGTATAGCTGATATTGGGGCGGTCGAAGCTGGTGATGAACCGCCGTGCGTCACGCAGGCGCAATACGTCAACAATGTCTTCACGGGTCTGCGGGTCGGCCGTTGCGGTCAATGCGATAAACGGCGTCTCCGGGAAATGTTCGCGCAACTGGCCCAGCGCTGTATATTCGGGCCTGAAATCATGGCCCCACTGGGATACGCAATGCGCTTCGTCAATGGCGATAAGTGCAATTCCCATTGACTGCAGGCTGTGAATGAAACCGGGCCGCATCATACGTTCCGGAGCCACGTACAGCAGGTCAAGTTCACCGCTGTGCAGGCGTGAGAGCACCGACCGTGCCTCGTCCGCCGCCAGGTTGGAGTTGTACATGGCCGCCCTGACCCCGTTCGCCAGCAGCGCGTCTACCTGGTCCTTCATCAGCGAAATCAGGGGCGAAACCACTATTGCCAGACCCTCGCGGTGCAGGGCAGGCAGCTGGTAACAGAGCGATTTGCCGCCACCGGTAGGCATCAGCACGAAGGCGTCACCGCCATGGACCAGGCACTCGATGATCTCCTGCTGGTATGGCCGGAAATCCTGCAGGCCGAATACCTGCTGCAGAGTCTGCTCTATTTCAGTCATGGGCGCCGGATCAGAGAATGAAGCAGCGAAGTATAAATCAATAGGCGCTTTTTAAATCAGTTATTATCTAATCCAACTGTAGGTTTTTCCCGCCAGGGTAGGAATTATGCGTCACTCGCTCTTTGTTTTTATGGTCAGCGTGCTGCTGTCGCAATCACTCTCCGCTTCATCCGGCAGCGAAGCCATCGACGTCGAGCCTTACCGCGCCTCGATAGAAAAAATGAAAACGCTCGATCGCGGCCCGTTCTCGCGGCTGCGCTGGTTCTGCAACGACGGCACCGTGCACCCGCCCCGGGCTTATGCATGCGGAGAGCACGGTGGCGGTTACCAGCACGGTCAGTGGAGCAGCGATACCCTGGCCTTGAGGGAGCAGGGTTTCCTGGTCGCCAATATCCTGGCCGGGATGGACATCGACGCCACGCTTGACGATCCGGGCTTCGCCGATCTGTACGCCCAGATCCTGATAGAGCGATTCCTGGTCAGCGTCGATGACGGCTGGATTCTGCGCAAGGCGCTGTTCTATCGCGGCGCTATCCAGGAGGAAGACGAACGCGCCGCGGCCAGGGAACTGCTGATCGAAATGGCTTCGAGGCCCTACTGGATTGGCCCGGGCTTCCCGGCCCTTAGAGCCGGCGCACGCATGCTGCCCCACGGAACCAACACCGCATCGATCCAGACCGTCCGCCAGGTATCCGCCTCGCTTTCGGACAAGGACCCGCGGTTCAAACCACTGCGGGCGAAGATTCATGGCTCTCCCGGAGCCGAGGATGCGGATGCCGTCAGGGAATATGCCGCGTCACTGTCTTCAGAAGCCGAGCGTGAACCATATCTCGAGCTGGCCGAAGAAATCGATGGTATCTACCGCTCCGCACCACTGGATACCGAACTGGACAGCATGGCGGAACGCTACACGGCGGCCCCGTGGCTGCAAAAAATCCTCAGGGACAGCGCCGCGGCGTTGCGTGCGGGAGATTCTCCCGCGGACCGTTTTAAAACCACGGCGCAACTCATGGCGAATTTGCGCACCCACCTGGGCCGCGTCAGGTCCTCCCAGGTGCGGCTGGACCTTCTGGACCTCAGCCTGAGGATCGAAGGCGAAAATTTCCGCGCAGCGTCGGAATTGAGATCCCGGCTACCGGATGCAACACGCAAGCAGCGGGTCTCTTTCCTGTCTCATGCCGGGCAGGCGGCGTACGGCACCGGCGTGATCAATGCCAGGTTGCTCGATGCCATGCACGGAACACTGGATTCGATGCAGAAAGATTCCCTGCCCCTGGACGAATACCTCAAGGACCTGAGCTACCTGGGGCGCGCACCCGGCTGGGGTACGCAAACGCTGCGGATGCATTTCTTTGAATCGATGGACAAGCTTGCGATGATCGAGCCGCTGGCCATGCTGTTCATCCAGGACCTGCTAAGGGGCAGCCCATTGTTGGTCTATTCCAAGGTGCTCGACGGCCTGTCTCGCGACGCCAACCGCCTTGCAGGCGTCAAACACCGCCTGTTCGACCAGAATGTAGGCGTCGGATTCACCGCCCTGAACCCGGGGTTAGCGCAGGGCATTCTGCATGTGCAACCCGACCTGCGCGACCTGGACAACTTCAGGGCCGACGGCATCTACATGCTGCCCGAAACCGTTTCCGACCTGCCGCCGGTTGCGGGCATATTGACGGCCGGCGAAGGCAATCCCCTGTCCCACATTCAACTGCTGGCCAGGAACCTGGGAATACCCAACGTCACCGTGGACCAGAGCCTGGTTGGAGAGCTGGCCAAATACGACGGTCAGCGGATTGTCATGGCGGTCAGTAAATCCGGGCTGGTGGAGCTGTCGCTGTGGTCAGACCAGTGGAAAAAGGTGTTCAGGGAAGCCGAATCGCAGGCCAGCGTGCTGATCAGGCCTGACCTCGAAAAACTGGACCTGAGTGTGCGTGACCTGGTGCAGCTGGATGATCTCCGGGCCGCCGACTCCGGTCGAATCGTAGGGCCCAAGGCGGCGAAACTGGGTGAACTGAGAACCCACTACCCGGGCCAGGTATCCCGCGGAGTCGCCATTCCGTTCGGCATTTTCCGTCAGGAAACCCTGGATCAGCCCTACCCGGGCGGCGAAGGCACCGTGTTCGAATGGATGGCCAAGAGTTACGACCGGCTGGAAGCGATGCCCGGGGGCGACCCGGAGACAGAGAAGGCAACCGAGGCATTCCGCGCCGAACTGTACGACATCATCATCAACACGACGCCGAGCGAGAAGTTCCAGCAGCGGCTCAAAGCCGCCCTCAGGGAGACCTTTGGCTCGGAAGATCCGCCGGGTGTTTTTGTGCGGTCGGACACCAACGTGGAAGACCTGGCCGGGTTTACCGGCGCGGGGCTTAACCTGACCCTGCCCAACGTCGTCGGATCGGAGATCCTGGTCCGCAGCATCAGCAAGGTGTGGGCGTCGCCTTTTACCGCCAGGGCATTCGCCTGGCGCCAGTCCCACATGACCGACCCGGAGCATGTGTACACCTCTATCCTGTTGCTGGAATCGGTGGCATCCGACAAGTCCGGTGTGCTGGTGACCCAGGATATCGACACCGGAAACCGCG
>JARFQZ010000196.1 GCA_029287515.1 Lysobacterales bacterium | reverse complement strand
GCTGCACAGTTACGATTGCCTGCGGGCCAACAAGTCCATGTCCGCCTGGGGTGTCGAAGCACGGGTTCCTTTCCTGGACAAGGAGTTTCTCGATGTGGCGATGAGCATCAACCCGGCGGACAAGATGATTACCGGCGGCCGGATCGAGAAGCAGATCCTGCGCGAGGCATTCAGCCACCTGCTGCCTGAATCCATTGCCTGGCGTCAGAAGGAGCAATTTTCCGATGGCGTCGGGTACGGCTGGATCGACGCCGTCAAGGATTTTGCAGAGGAGCACGTCAGTGATGCTGAAATGGCGAGAGCCGCAGGGCGCTTTCCGTTCAACCCGCCGGCGTCGAAGGAAGCTTACTGGTTCAGGAGTGTATTCGAGCAGCACTTCCCGCTGGCTTCTGCCGCGCAGACCGTTCCCGGAGGGCCGACGGTGGCGTGCAGTACACCCGAGGCGGTGCTTTGGGACGAGGAGTTGCAGGAAATGAACGATCCTTCCGGGCGGGCCATGCGCGCCGTTCACCAGGATGCTTACTGACAGGAGTTTTTGCACGTGAGCGACAATAACCATACAGGCCGGAAAGTGCTGGTCCAGAAATTCGGGGGAACCTCGCTGGCTGACCTGGCCGGCTTCGAAGCCAGCGCGTCGGTGATCGGGCGCTATACGGATGAATACCAGGTCGTTGTCGTGCTGTCTGCCGTTAAAGGAGTGACGGACCTGTTGCTCGCTGCGATCGATACCGCGGTGGAAGGAGAGTCCGGTGTTGAACACCTGGAAGAAGCGATTGCCCGCGAACGGACAATCGTCGAAAACCTGGCTGCGCAGGGTGTTGAAACCCCACTAGGCACCGCGTTCCTTGAAGGGCAATATTCAACCCTCAGCCGGCGTGTCGAAGGAATCCGCCTGCTGGGGCAGTGCCCGGACGAAACCCGCGCCAGGATCCTCGCCAGCGGAGAAGGTTTCAGCAGCCGCCTGATGGTCGACATGCTTAACCACCAGGGCTACAGGGCGCAGTGGTCCGATACCGACGTCCTGCCCCTGGCGAATGAGTCATGGCTGGATTCGCTGGTGGATACCGAGGTCGCAGCCCCGTTGTTGAAAGAGCGTTTACAGGCAGACAGCCAGGTCATGGTTTTGCCCGGGTTTTACGGCCGTAACGCCAACGGCGACATTCAGTTGCTGGGTCGCAACGGAACCGACTATTCAGCGGCCGCCATCGCCGCCGCACTCGGTGCCGGCCTGTGCCAGATCTGGAAAGACGTGGACGGCTTTTTCACAGCCGATCCGCGTATCGTTAGAAACGCGCGCTGCCTCGAGGAAGTCAGTTATGACGAGGCCATGGAGCTGACCTATTTCGGCGCCAAGGTGATTTCCGCCAAGGCACTGACGCCGCTGGCAGCCAACCGTATCCCCTGTGAAGTCCGGAACACCTATGATCCTTCCAAGCCGGGGACCCTGGTGCACAATGCTGCAAAACGGGCGGAAGTGGTTCGCGGCATTTCCCATTTGCATGACGTTTCCTCCATCACCCTGCAGGGTGGTGGGCTCAGGGGCCGTGTTGGAATTGCCCGCCGCGTGATGGATGCGCTGGCGAGTGAATCGATTTCCATCCTTCTGATCGTCCAGTCCTCTTCGGAGTACAGCATTACGCTTTGCGTGCGCCAGGTGGACGAACGAAAGGCGCGCAGGGCGCTGGACGAGGAGTTTCACTTCGAACGCCTGCATGGCCTGATCGAGGAAATCGGCGTGCAGAGCGACCGCGCCGTGGTATCGCTGGTCGGTGAAGGCATGAAACACTACCGTGGGATCGCCGCGCGCTTTCTTACCGCGATTTCTTCGGCCGGCGTCAACGTAGAGGTGATCGCGCAGGGTTCGACCGAATGCGCCATCGCGGTTGTCGTGCGGGGTGAAGACGCCCAGCCGGCCACTCGCGCATGCCATACTGCGTTTTTCAGCCACTCCACTCATATCGACATGGTACTGCTGGGTTGTGGCAATGTCGGAAGCGAATTACTGGACCAGGTTCAGCGACAGGCCGAATCCCTGGTGGAACATCACGTGGATCTGCGTGTCCGGGCAATTGCCAACAGCAAGCAATTGCTGGTGGCGGATGATGTGATCGATCTCTCCACCTGGCAGTCCGATCTCGCCGAACAAGGCCAGCCGTGGGAATTGGCGGACGTGATCGATATCCGTAACCGCTTGGGGCTGCTCAGCCCGACGATTGTCGATTGCACGACCGACCAGGATCTTGCACTGCAGTATGTCCGGTTCCTCGACAGCGGATTCAACATCGTCGCAGCGAATAAAAAGGCGAATACGTCCGACCATGACTATTACCAGGACATGAGGAGCGCAGCAGCAAGGAATTTCCGTAAATTCCTTTATGAAACCAACGTCGCAGCCGGGTTGCCGTTTATCGACACCCTCCAGGGGCTGATTCGTTCCGGTGACGAGCTCAATACCTTCGAGGGAATACTGTCGGGTTCGCTGTCGATGATTTTCGGGTTGCTGGAAGATGGTGAAACCCTGTCCAGCGCTGTGGCCAAAGCCATGGAGCTGGGTTACACGGAGCCAGACCCCCGGGATGATCTGTCCGGGATGGATGTCGCCCGGAAATTGCTGATCATTGCCCGGGAGGTGGGCCTGCAGCTCGATCTCGAAGACATCGAGGTAGAGCCTGTTGTGCCAATGGATGTGGTGGGTCACGTTGACCGTTCCGAGCTGATCCCGGCCCTGGAGTCGCTGGACGAGGCATTTGCACGTCGGGTTTCAGCTGCAGCAGACCAGGACAATGTGCTGCGTTACGTTGCAAGGCTGGAAAACGGTTCCTGCCGGGTTTCCATCGAAGACACACCGAGGGTAAAACCACTCGGTGCAGTTCGCGACGGCGAGAACGCCCTGGTCATCCACACGCTCTACTATCAACCGATACCAATGGTTCTGCGCGGATATGGTGCGGGGGCCGCCGTTACGGCAGCCGGGGTGTTCGGTGATTTGCTGAGAACGGTCTGGAGACCACTGGACAACTGATGCCGAACTCATTGACCGTTTACGCTCCTGCTTCGATTGGAAACTTTTCCGTCGGTTTTGACGCTTTGGGGCTTGCGCTGGCGCCAATGGACGGCACCCTGCTGGGTGATCTTGTCCAGTTGAGACCCTTCAGCCCGCGGGAACAAGGCGGTAACTGGAAGCTGGAACTGAACGGCCCCTTTGCCGATGCGCTTCCGGCAGACCAGGAAGAAAACGTGGTGATCGAGAGTTGCCGCGCATTCCAGCAGGCGGCGATTCAGGCAGGCGTGGAAATTGAGCCCCTTCATGTTCTGTTGAGCAAACGATTGCCGATCGGCAGCGGGTTGGGATCAAGCGCCAGTTCAATCGTCGCGGCGCTTGAGGCTTTGAACCGCTTCCATGGGAACCCGCTCAATACCAGGCAATTGTTCGGATTGATGGCTCGCATGGAAGGCGGAATCAGTGGTGAAATACACCTGGACAACATTGCACCCTGCCTGTTCGGCGGCTTGCGCCTGTGCCCGCCCGGCAGCCTGGCCGAATATGCCTTACCCTGGCCTGGCGCCTGGCGAGCCGTTGTCTGCTGGCCTGGTACGAAACTCGTTACCCGCGAAGCCCGGGCCGTGTTGCCACAGGACTTTCCCAGGAAAACCGTGGTGGCTTACGGCGCCCGGTTCGCCGAGTTTGTGCATGCCCTGCACTCGGGAAACACACACCTGGCAGCGAGCTGTGTGGTCGACCTGATCGCAGAGCCGTACCGGCGAAGCCTGTTGCCCGGATTTGATGAAGCGAAAGAGGCGCTGGCAGAGATGGGCGCGCTGGCAGTGGGTATTTCAGGTTCCGGCCCCACGGTATTTGCGCTGGTGGACGATCATGAAGCAGCGGCCAGGGTGGAACAATGGCTGGCAAACAACTACGTGAAAAACGAAAAGGGATTCACGCACGTCTGCCGGGCTGACCTGGGCGGCGCCCGCAGTATCGATTAGGAGTCAGCAGTGCAATGCAGTTAATCAACATCAAGCATCCTGAAGACCGGGTCAGTTTCAGCCAGGCTGTGTTGCAGGGCCTTGGGCGCGACCAGGGCCTGTATTTTCCGGAAAGTTTTGAACTTTTACCGGATGTGCCCATGCTGCTGAAAGAAGATTTTGTTTCCCGCAGTGCGCTGATACTCCATCACCTGATCGGCGATGAAATCAGTCGATCCAGGCTGGAACAAATAGTTGCCTCGGCATTCGATTTTCCGGTAGAGACCCCCGCACTTGACCACTCGGTCAGGGCGCTCGAGCTGTTTCACGGCCCTTCACTGGCATTCAAGGATTTCGGCGCCCGTTTCATGGCACAGTGCCTGGCGGAATTTCACGACGGCGGGCCCATGACCATCCTTACAGCCACCTCCGGAGATACCGGTGCGGCTGTTGCGCACGCCTATTATCAGCAGCCGGGAATACAGGTCGTTATCCTTTATCCCAGGGGAAAAATTACGCCCCTGCAGGAAAAACTGTTCTGTACGCTGGGCGGAAATGTACACACGATTGCGGTGGATTCCGATTTCGATGCGTGCCAACAACTCGTGAAACAGTCTTTCGAGGAACCGGAACTCAAGCGGGAACTGGGGTTGAACTCAGCCAACTCGATCAACATCGCCCGCCTGGTCGCACAGGTCTGTTATTACTTCGAAGCCGCGGCGTCGGTCTCGGACGTCAGGCAAACCGTATTCAGCGTTCCCAGCGGCAATTTCGGTAACGTGACGGCCGGCCTGGTTGCACGCGCGATAGGCTTACCCTACAAGCGGATCATTGCGGCGACGAATGCCAACGATACGGTGCCGCGATTTCTGGACTCCGGTGAGTGGGACCCCAATCCCACCGTCACCACGATCACAAACGCGATGGATGTTTCACTCCCAAACAACTTCCCTCGTGTGCTCGAACTCGGTAGCCGGCATGGCCTGCCGCTGAGGAGTCTTTTATCGTCGTTCTCGCTGGACGACAACCAGACACGCGTGGCCATCCGGGAGCTGTATGCCCGGGGTTACCTGGCCGATCCGCATACCGCGCTGGCGTGGGCAGCCCTGGACCGGGAGGTGAAGGAGCACGAAGAGGGTGTTTTTCTCTGTACCGCTCACCCTGCCAAGTTCCTCGAGGTGCTGGAAGAGACGCTGGATGTCGTGGTTCCGCTGCCGCCCGAACTGGAAGCAGTCAGGCATGAAAAAATTCTTTCGAGCACCATTGCCAGTGATTTCGACGCGTTGAAGCAGGAACTCGCAGCGCTGCACTGATCTGGGTTGAAGGAAATCCCGTCCTGATGAAACAGGTGATGATTCTGCCGCGAACAAGGTAGACTACCGTTTTGCCATTACAAGGCTGTAAGTAATCTAAAGGACGAGGTACGCCAGAATGAACCAACCTGTTCCCTCCGTGCACCAGGACAAGCTGGATCACCTGGTGCTGGAAGCGCAAAGGCGGGCGCCGCTCGACGTTGCCCAGATATTGCTCGAGGAAAGTGACGAAACCGTCGGTGCAGTATTGCGGCAGCTTCACTCCGCACCGGCCTATCGCATTCTTCTGCGGTTCCCCAAGGACCGCCGACAAAAGATCGTTCCATTGGCGGGTAATCACGTGGGGGACCCGTGGAAAGAAGCGCAAAAATTCCCACAAGACAGTGTTGGTCGTTTGATGGAGCCGGCCGTGGCCACGGTCAAGCCCACTGAAACGGTTGCGATGGCAGTTGATAAGTTACGCGAGTGGGTTCATGAAGCGCTGATTACTTACGCTTACGTCGTCGATGACGAAGGATGTTTACAGGGTGTGCTGGTCATGCGGGACTTGCTGCTCGCTGAACCGGCAGACGAATTGCAGACTGTGATGTTGCCCGAGCCTTTTTATCTGCAGCCGGACATGACGGTGCAGGACGCAATGAAGGAAGTGGTTTACAGGCATTATCCGGTGTATCCCGTCTGTGATTCCAGGGGCAGGCTGCTGGGTATCGTGCAGGGTTACATGTTGTTTGAACACCAGCACTTCGAGATCAGCGCACAGGCTGGTCGCATGGTGGGTGTGGGTAAAGAAGAGCATGCCACCACGGATTGGCATCGCTCATTCAAAATGCGACACCCCTGGCTGCAGATTAACCTGGTCACTGCCTTCGTTGCTGCGTTCGTGGTCAGCCTGTTCGAGGATACGATCGCCCAGGTCGTGGTGCTGGCTGCTTTTCTGCCGGTACTGGCGGGACAATCGGGAAACACGGGCTGCCAGTCGCTGGCCGTTACGATTCGCGGATTGACCCTGGATGAATTCAAACCCGGCGTATTTCACCGTGCGGTGGTCAAGGAAACACTGCTGGGCGCCCTCAACGGCGCCGTAGTGGGCCTGGTCGCGGCAATAGCCATGGTTGCGTATGCCATTCACTCCGGCGCAGACCAGCCTGCCATCCTTGGATTGGTGGTGTTCCTGGCAATGACGGGGGCCTGTGTCGCCAGCGGTGTCACCGGTGTATTGGTGCCCCTGACCCTTAAAAGGCTGGGTGCGGATCCGGCCACTGCATCCAGTATTTTCCTTACCACGGCGACGGACGTGGTGAGCATGGGATTGTTCCTGTGGCTGGCCAATATCCTGGTGCTCAACTGATATGAAGAGAACGGCAGCATGGCTGGTTCGCCACGCGTTGGAGCAGATTGGGGTCAGGTACACTTTTGGAATTCCGGGTGTCCATAACATCGAGCTGTACGATGAATTGGCTGCTTCGGAAACGATCCAACCTTTGCTGGTCAGCCACGAAGGCGGCGCCGCGTTCATGGCCGATGCGGTCAGCCGGGTTTCCGACACCATCGGTGTGCTGGCAGTAGTACCTGCTGCGGGCCTTACCCATGCGATGAGTGGTATCGGCGAGGCGTTCCTGGACGGCATTCCCATGCTGGTGATTTCCGGCGGTGTGCGAAACGACATGGAGCAGGGCTTTCAACTCCACGACGTGGATCAGCAGGCCCTGATGCGTCCCCTGACGAAGGCTGTCTACAGAATCGAAAGCTATGACGAGGTCGTGCCGACGGTCTACAGTGCCTATCTCAAAGCCATTGAAGGCGAGCCCGGCCCGGTCTATATAGAATTGCCCGCGAATCTGCAGTTGTTGACCGGCGAAGTCAGCGCAGTTCCGGACTTTGAATTCCAGTGCCCGCGGCCACCCGTCGACCCGGAACTTATCGCCGCCGCCGCGGAGTTATTGTCCGGGGCTGAGAAGCCGGGCATTTTCGTGGGTTGGGGCGCCCGTTTCGTGACGGAAGACATTCGCCGGATTGCAGAGCACCTGGGCGCACCGGTCGCTACGACCCTGCAGGGCCTGGAGGTGTTTCCCGCGGATCATCCGCTCCACACCGGGATGGGTTTTGGCCCTGCATCGGTGCCTGCAGCGCAGAATGCCTTCCGCGACTGCGACGCGATGCTGGCCGTGGGGACGCGTTTTGCTGAAATCTGCACGGGCAGTTATGGAGCGGTGCCGCCGGAAAAACTGGTTCATATCGACATCAATCCCGGTGCATTGGGGAGAAATCATCCAACAGCCGTTCCGGTCCACGCAGATTCCCGCGACGCGGTGCCTGCCCTTGCTGAATTATTGCTCAAATCTACCGTGGCGAAAGACAGCTCGGTGCTGCAGTCGTCCATCGCAAAAGACAAAGCAGCCTACCTGGAAGAATGGCTGGGCCATGATTCCGGAGAGAGAGTCAATCCGGGCCGGTTCTTCCAGGTTCTGAGGAATCGGCTCGACCGCGACGCGGTGATCGTGGCTGATGATGGCAACCACACGTTCCTGGCGGCTGAATTGATGCCCATTACGAAAGGCGGCCGTTACCTGTCGCCAACGGATTTCAACTGCATGGGTTACTGCGTACCCGGCACCATTGGCGCCAAGCT
Organism: Lysobacterales bacterium; assembly: GCA_029287515.1. Lineage (GTDB taxonomy): Bacteria > Pseudomonadota > Gammaproteobacteria > Xanthomonadales > SZUA-36 > JAHEFT01. Next base: position 17,628 of record JARFQZ010000196.1, on the reverse strand, counting down.
GGTTCAGCCGGACCGGCAGGTTGTTGGAATCGTCGGTGATGGTGCTTTTTTGATGACGGGCCTTGAGACGGTCACCGCGGTGAAAAACAGCCTGGGCATTGCCTGGTTCATATTCAACGACGGTGAGCTTTCGCAGATTGCCCAGGCACAGGAATTGCCTTACCAGCGTAAAACCTGCACTACCGTAGGGGCCCTGGACTATGAAATGCTGGCGGCCGCCACCGGGTGCGAATTTGTTTCCATGGATAACAACGATGTGATCGAGGCGGCTATCGACCGGGCCATCGGCCTGATGGACGCAGGCCGTCCGGTAATCGTCGACGTGCGCATCGACTACTCCAGGAAAACCCAGTTCACGAATGGTGCGGTGAAAACCAACCTGAAACGTTTTGACACGCGTAACAAGCTGCGAATCGTTGGCCGGGCGCTGTGGCGTAAATTCTCCAGTCGGGGTAAGTAGGCCGGCGGGTTATGCCGTGACCCCCATGTGGCCGTAACCCAGGCTGAAAATGAAAATTCCGATCATCAGGAATGCCAGGGCAAGCTTAAGCGCCGTTGCAATGACCATGCCGATCCACGCACCCACACCGGCACGGCCGGACTGCACCATGTTGCTGCCGCCGCTGAGCTCACCCAGTACCGCTCCGATAAACGGCCCCAGCAACATGCCAACGACGCCAAAAAAAATTCCGGCGATGGCTCCTATGGTGGCTCCCCAGAAAGCCCTGGAACTTGCTCCCAGATAGCGGGCACCCGCAGCCCCGGCCAGGAAATCGACTATCCAGGCGATAAGGGCCAGCAAGGCCAGAACACCCAGGGTGCCCCAGCCAACGGCTTCAAACTGCCCGATCCATGCGCCGACGAACAGCCCGAGAAATACCAGGGGGACACCCGGCAGCGCGGGAATTACCGTGCCTGCCAGGCCCGCAATGACAATCAGTACCGCCAGCACCCACCAAAGAATGGTCCAGTCCACCAGTGCCTCCCGAATAATTGATCTGTGGCCTACATCTTAGATCATAAAACGCGATAAATTACAGGAATGGCATTAGCAAGAACGGACCAGATGCAACTGGACCGATTCCAGGAATACCTGGAAGAGGTGGCAGCGAAGGAGATCGGCTATCCGGTCGCCTTTGATTTTGATTACAGTGCGCTGGAGCCTTTCCTGTCCTTCAGCCTGAATAACGCGGGCGACCCCTTCATGCCGATGACCTATTTGCTGAATTCCCATGAGTTTGAGCGTGAGGTGGTGTCGTTTTATGCGCAGCTGGCCCGGGCGCCGAAGGATCAGTGGTGGGGGTACGTCACCAACGGCAGCACCGAGAGCAACCTGTACGGGCTTTTCCTTGGCCGTGAGCTGCTTCCGGATGGGATCGCTTATTTCTCCCAGGACAGTCACTACAGCGTTGGAAAAAATCTTCATTTTCTGAACATGCGACATATCATGATCCGTTCCCGGCCCAACGGGGAGATGGATTATGACGACCTTCGCGAAACCCTGAAAATCCGGCGGGATGCGCCGCCCATCATTTTCGCCAACATCGGCACCACGATGAAGGAAGCAAGGGATGATATCGGACAGATTCGCGATATTCTGGACGAACTGGCCATTGAAAACCGCTACATACATTGTGATGCGGCGCTCAGCGGCGGCTACGCTGCATTCCTGGATCCTGTTCCGGCCTGGGATTTTGAGGACGGGGCCGATAGCATTGCGATTTCGGGCCACAAGTTTCTCGGCTCACCCATCCCCTGTGGAATCGTGCTGGCGCGTCGCGGGCACGTGGAAAGGATTGGGCGTTCCGTTGCTTATATTGGCAGCGTGGACACGACCATCAGCGGCTCGCGCAATGGTTTTACACCCCTGGTGCTTTGGTATGCAATCCGTTCGCTGGGGATCGAGGGCATGAAACAACGTCTGGCATCCTCGCTGGCTACAGCGGCATATGCCGAAGAACAGCTGAATAACGTGGGGATTGCGGCCTGGCGCAATCCGCAGGCTCTGACGGTCGTGTTCCCGGTGCCACCAGCGGAAGTGCGGGAGAAATGGCAACTGGCCAGCGCGGGCGGATACAGTCACCTGATCTGTATGCCGCATGTCAGCCGTCAGCAGGTTGATGAGCTGGTCAACGATATACGGCAGGCGGGAGGCACACGGCAATGAAAGCGTTGAACATCATTCACGAAGATCATCCGGGTTTGCTGGCTGAAGTAACGACGCTGCTGGAACGGGAGGGATTCGCTGTGCAGGATTTTGCCGGTCTGTCAGTGGGAAACACGGCGGTCATCAGCCTGACCCTTGAGCGCAGCGAAGAGGCTTTCCGGTTGCTGAGTGATGCAGGCTACCGCGTGATTGCCAGCGAACACCTGCTGGTGCGCCTGGAGAAACATCCGGGGGCGCTGGCTGAACTTTCAAGGCGCCTGGCGGAGGAAAACGTCAATGTGCGCGGTATGCACATCGTCAGCAAAGACGAAAACACCGGCATCGTCGCACTCGAGACGCTGGATCACGAGAAAGCCCGCGAAGTCCTCAAAGATATCCTTGTCGGTTAGCTAGCCGGTAGGCCAGGTGTCCAGCTGAATGTCCTTGCGTATGACCTGCGACGGGGAACCCACGATCAACGGATCAGCGCCATTGACCACATCGAGATTCTTGTCCGGATAGTCCAGCTTGCTCAGGAAGTGCTGCATGCAGTTCAGGCGCGCTCTCTTTTTGTCATCCGACTTGATGATCGTCCAGGGACAAGAGGCCGTGTCGGTATAGAAAAACATGGCTTCCTTTGCCCGGGTGTATTCGGACCACAGACCGACCGAAGCCTTATCAACAGGGCTGAGCTTCCACTGCTTGAGCGGGTCTTCCATGCGGGCTGCGAAGCGTCGGCGCTGCTCTTTCTTGGTGACTGAAAAATAGTACTTGAACAACTTGATACCGGAATTGACCAGCATTCGTTCGAATTCAGGACACTGGCGCATGAACTCCAGGTATTCAGCTGAATCGCAAAAACCCATTACCCGCTCCACCCCTGCCCGGTTGTACCAGGATCGATCCAGGAACAGAATTTCGCCACGGGTGGGTAGATGCACCACGTAACGCTGGAAATACCATTGCCCGATTTCATGTTCGGTGGGCTTTTCCAATGCGACGACCTTGGCGGCCCGGGGATTCAGGTGCTCCATGAACCGCTTGATTGTTCCCCCCTTTCCGGCTGCATCGCGGCCTTCGAAGATAATCACGATTCTCTCGCCGCTCATCTTGACCCAGTTTTGAACCTTGAGAAGCTCGATCTGAAGCTGGGCTTTTTCTTCCTCATACTTGGCGCGGGGAATACGGTCGGTATAGGGGTATTTGCCTTCCTTGAAAAGCGCGCTGATCGCCTGGGGATCCTGGCGCAACTGGGATACGGTGTCTGAATGATAGGTGCCGCCCATGGCGTGTTCCGCCTCATGTTGCTCGGCGACGGTTTTGGAGGTTTCTGTTGTGTTTTCAGACACTTCTGACTTCATACTTCATGCTCCGTGCTGCTCTGTGAATCATAACGTGTTTTTGAAATGAAAAACCACCCGCCGGCGCTGACACCTGTCAGCGCCGGCAGGTTTCGTTTCAAATCTTACGTCAACTACGTTAAAGATACAGGTCAGTGACCCCGGAGCGGCCGGAGATTAATGCCTCTGTCAAAACAGTGCTTTGATTTTTCCGAGCAACTCGGTGGCCTGCTTTCGTTCTGCAGCTCCGAGTTTATCGAACTTGCTCTTGAGAAACTCCACGTGCTTGGGGAATTCCTTTTTGTAGATCCGTTCTCCACGACCGGTCAGCGCTACGATGGTTTTCCTGCCGTCACCCTCAACCGACCAGCGTTCCACGAGGCCCTTTTCCTCGAGCCGGTCCACGACGCCGGTAAGGGTTCCCTTGGTGATCAGGGTGATATCGCCTATGTCTTTGCAGGTCATGCCATCGGTGTCGCCCAGGGTAAATACCACACGGGCCTGGGAAGGCGTCAGGTCTGAGCCGGATTTGCGCAGGCCTTCCGCGTCGTATAGTGAAAAAGCCTGGTAAGCGGCTGCCAATTCCTGCATGAGGGGGATGAAAGTCTGCCTGGAAGCGGACTCTGCGGTAAGCTTAGCCATTTGATGCATCCTGTATGAATTAATACGTTCGTATCAGAACTTAAATTATAGTACTAATAGAAACGGATATCAATCATTGTAGGCTCTGCAGAGCTCCCGGCAGGCAGCGACGGCTTCCTGCGTGCTTCGGGTGTTGTAACGGATGACCGCAGACTTGTGCTGGGCATGCTCAAAAACTGTCTGTACCTCCTCTTCCGGCCATGAATCCAGCGCATGCATGCCTAATGAGCGGTGCGCCTCGTGACAGGACTCGCGATCCCCCTCGTAGATCCTTCCCCTGATGTCGGGTTCTTCGTAAATGGCTCTGCAGTAGAGCACCGAGCCCCAGATATCGATCAGTTCGGACTGGTTGCCGGGAAGCGGATTGCCTGCGTAAACGGGTGAAATCGCCAGGGCCGTCAGCAACAGAATAAGCCGGCGCATGCTTCAGGCTCTTTTTCGCTGGGGCTGCTGTGCTTCCAGGTAACGGACGATCGACTCCGCCGCTTCCCGGGCGTCTGCAATAGCAGTGACCACGAGGTCCGAGCCCCTGACCATGTCGCCGGCCGCAAAAATTGCGGGATTGCTGGTCTGTCCCGGCAGGCGGTCGTCCATGCAGACCAGGCCGCTGTCGTCGGTTTCGACCCCAATGGCCTGCAGCCATTGCGGCGGGCTGGCGCGATATCCGAAAGCGAAGATCAGGGCCGAGGCCGGAAGTACGCGTTCGCTGCCCTCGATGGGTTCCGGCTGCGCCCGGCCATCTTCCGAGCTTACCAGGCGGGTTTTCATGATCTCGAGTCCTACCAGCTTCCGGTTGTCATGAATCAGCCTCAGTGGCAGGGCGTTGAATTCGAATTTCACGCCCTCTTTCATGGCGTGTTTGACCTCGCGTTGAGAACCGGGCATGTTTTCCTGGTTGCGGCGGTACACGCAATGCACGGACGATGCGCCCTGCCGGATAGCTGTCCGGACGCAGTCCATGGCTGTATCTCCGCCGCCGAGCACCAGCACGTCCTCGCCTGAAAGGTCTATGTGTGGGTAAGAGGGCAAATCCAGGTCGTACATGTGCGCTGTCTGGCCGATCAGGTATTCAAGGGCGGGTACGATTCCCCCTTTTTCCATTCCCGGAAGGCTCGCCTCGACCGGTTTGTATGTCCCCAGGCCAAAAAACAGTGCGTCATGCATCCGTTCAAGTTCGTGGGCCTGTATGTCGCGCCCGATTTCACAGTTCAGCTTGAAGTGAACACCAGCCCCTTCCAGGATTTCGCGCCGGCGTCGCATGACCTGCAATTCGAGCTTGAAATCGGGAATGCCGAAGCTCAGCAAACCTCCGATTTCCGGGTAACGGTCATAGACGGTTACGCTGACGCCGTTACGGGTGAGAATATCCGCACAGGCAAGCCCTGCCGGGCCGGCGCCCACAATACCCACACTCCATGGCTGGGTCTGGACATGTGAAAGGTCCGGACGCCAGCCCTGCTTCAGGGCTTCATCGACAATATAGCGCTCAATGGCGCCAATGGTGACCGCTCCAAAACCCGTAGCCAGCGTGCAGGCCTGTTCACAAAGTCGGTCCTGTGGGCAGATACGGCCACATACCTCGGGCAGGCTGTTGGTTTCGTGACACAGGTCTGCTGCTTCCATGATGCGGCCTTCACTGGCCAGTTTCAGCCAGTTGGGTATGTAGTTGTGCACCGGGCATTTCCATTCGCAGTAGGGGTTACCGCAATCAATGCAGCGCTCCGCCTGGCTGGCGGCTTCGCCCGGTTCAAATGGCTTGTAGATTTCCCGGAATTGATGAGTGCGCACGTTCAGCGGGAGCACATCCGGGTCTTCACGGGAACGCTCCAGGAAGGCGAAAGGGTCAATGTTTCGTGTCATTCGGCTACTGCTCCTCAAGCTTTCACGAGCCGCAGGGGCACGTCCTGTTGCGAAATTTCATTGCTGGCCGCCATGCTCTTGGGAACAATGTAAACCCAGTGTGGAAGCATCATGTCCCAGGAATCGAGCACTTTACGCCCCCATTCACTGCCGGTCAGCGCAACATGCGCGGATACAAGGCCCTTGAGACGTCGCCGCGGCGCGTCGAATCGCTGTTCCTCGAGCCTGGAGGCTTCGACAAACTCCGGATTGAGATGCCTTTCCACTTGCTGGTTCGGATCCAGCAGGAACAGTTCGCCCCCGGTCATGCCGGCCGCCAGGTTGGGTCCGAAGGGACCCATGATGACAACGATACCGCCGGTCATGTACTCGCAGGCGTGGTGACCTGCACCTTCGATGACGGCGTTGGCGCCCGAATTGCGCACGGCAAACCGCTCGCCCGCCTGCCCGTTGGCAAACAGCTCACCGCCCGTGGCGCCGTAAAGGCAAGCGTTTCCGCAGATCACATTGCGCCGGGCGCGGTCGCGGTCTGAATCGGCCGTCGTCAGCACAATTTTACCCCCGGACATGCCCTTGCCCACGTAATCGTTGGCATCACCCTCAAGCTGGATGGTTACGCCCGGTGCGTTCCAGCACCCCAGGCTCTGGCCGGCCGTGCCGCTCAGTTTGACCTTCAGGGTGTTATCCGGCAGGCCTTGTTGCCCGTGCATGAGGGCAACTTCACCCGATAGCGCAGCGCCTACAGAGCGGTCATAGTTATGGATTCCAAACCGGCCGGACCATTTTTCCCTGCCACCAATTGCCTCGCGCGCGGCCTGCAGGATTTCCTGATTGAGCTTGCCGGGGTCGAAAGGCGGATTTTTCGCTTCCGTGCAATACGGCATTTGCCCATTGCGCGTTGCCGCCGAGCCCAGGATGCGGCTCAGGTCGAGTCGCTGCTGTTTGGGAGTGGCGCCTGGAAGCTGCTCAAGCAGGTCGGCGCGGCCAATCACGTCGGTGAAGTTACGGATTCCGAGGCTGGCGAGGATTTCCCGCACGTCGCGTGCCAGAAACTGGAAGTAATTCATTACCCGCTCGGGCAGCCCGTGAAAATGTTCGTCACGCAATTTTTTATTCTGAGTGGCAATACCGGTCGCACAATTGTTGAGGTGGCAGATTCGAAGGTATTTACAGCCCAGCGCCACCATCGGACCGGTGCCGAAACCAAAGCTTTCCGCACCCAGAATTCCGGCTTTCACCACGTCCATGCCGGTCTTGAGGCCCCCGTCCACCTGCAGGCGGATCTTGTGGCGCAAGCCGTTTTCAACCAATGCCTGGTGAGTTTCGGCCAGCCCAAGCTCCCAGGGCAGGCCGGCGTACTTCACAGAACTTAGTGGGCTGGCTCCCGTGCCGCCGTCAAAGCCTGCAATGGTGATCAGGTCGGCATACGCCTTGGCTACGCCCACGGCGATGGTGCCAACGCCCGTGCCGGCTACCAGTTTCACGGAAACCAGGGCTTTGGGGTTGACCATTTTCAGATCGAAAATCAGCTGGGAGAGATCTTCGATGGAATAAATGTCATGGTGCGGTGGCGGTGAAATCAGGGTCACACCCGGTGTCGAGCAGCGAAGCGTTGCTATTTCCACCGTGACCTTGTGTCCTGGCAACTGGCCGCCCTCGCCCGGCTTGGCGCCTTGCGCCACCTTGATCTGCAAAACGTCGGCATTGACCAGGTAATGGGCGCTTACCCCAAACCGGCCGGAGGCAACCTGCTTGATCCTTGAGTTTTTATCCGTATTGAAGCGGGCAGGGTCTTCACCACCCTCACCCGAGTTTGACCGGCCGCCGAGACGGTTCATTGCGATGGCCAGGGATTCGTGCGCTTCGGGGGATAGTGCGCCGATGGACATGGCCGCGGTATCAAAACGCGGAAAAATCTCATCCACTTTTTCCACCTTGCTGATGGGTAAAGGCTGATCCGTCGTTTTCAGTTTCAGCAGGTCCCTTAGCGAAAGGGCAGGGCGCAGATCTACCGCATCGGCAAATTTTCGATAATCCGCCCACTTGCCACTCGCAACGGCCTGTTGCAACAGCATGACCACGTCAGGGTTATAGGCATGCTGCTCTCCACCGTGCATGTACCGGTAAAGACCGTCCCGTACCGGCCGGATCTGCTCCGTCCAGGCCAGGTCTGCTGACTTGCGCAGATCGCTTTCCAGTTCTTCGAAGCCGGCGCCGCCGATTTTGGACGACACTTTGGGACAACACAGATCCACGACTTCCGGGCCCAGGCCCACGGCCTCGAAAAGCTGTGATCCGCGGTAGCTGGCCATGGTGCAGATACCCATTTTTGAAAGGATTTTCAAAAGGCCTTTCCTGATGCCGCGCCGGTAGTTCTTGCGCAATTGAATCAAATCGCCATCCAGCGCGCCTGACTGCTGTTGCTGGTTGATGCTCTGGAACGCAAGGTAAGGGTAAATTGCAGTTGCGCCCAGGCCCAGCAATACGGCGTAATGGTGAGGATCGCGCGCGGAACCCGTTTCGATAATGATGTTCGCGTTCGGGCGCTCGCTGGCTTTGAGCAATCCCTGGTGAACGGCGCCGACGGCCAGCGGGGCAGGGACGGGCAGTCGGCTGCGGGAAATGTCGCGATCACTGAGCACGATAATGGTCGCCCCGCTCCTGACCGCGTTGATACAGTCGTCGACCAACGTAACCAGGGCGTCTTTGAGATGGGTTGTCGCGGGGTCGTAATTCAGGCTGAACCGGACGTTACGGTAATACCTCTGGTCCAATCCAATGAGGGTCTGGTATTTAACATAATTCAGCACAGGCCAGGGAAGCAGAACCCGGTACGCATGCGAGGCTGTCTCGTGGAACACGTTATGCTCGCGTCCGATGCAGGTCTCGAGCGACATGACGGCGGACTCCCGCAGCGGGTCGATCGGCGGATTGGTCACCTGGGCGAATGATTGCCTGAAGTAGTCATAGATCGACCGGTTGCGCCCCGACAGAACGGCAACCGGCGTGTCATCGCCCATGGAACCCACGGGTTCCTGTGCTTCCGTGGCCATCGGGTTGATGATGGTTTCTATCTCTTCGGCGCCCAGTCCGAACATTTTCTGGAATTGTGGAAGCTTGCGTGATGCATCACGCATGAATTTGTTGGCGGCTTTTCGTTCCTGCTCGTCATTATTCCACACGCGCATGACGTTTTCTGTCATCCATTCACGATAGGCGTGGGTGGCTTTCAGGCTGTCATCGATGGCATTGTTTTTCCAGAGCTTGCCGCTTGCCGTATCAACGGCAATCATTTCGCCGGGTCCAAGGCGTCCTCTCCGCTTGATGCGTTCCGGAGGGCAGTCCCAGACACCGGTTTCCGAGGCAACGGTGAAAATGCCGTCGTGCGTGATGCTGTAGCGGGCCGGTCTCAGGCCATTCCGGTCCAGGTTGCAGCAGGCTATGCTGCCGTTGGTCGAAACCACCCCGGCCGGTCCGTCCCAGGGCTCCTGGTGCATGGAATTGAATTCCAGGAAGGCTTTCAGTTCAGAGTCCATGTCGTCCCGAATGGCCGGCGGAAGCAGGAGCCGCAAGGCTCTGAATACATCCATGCCGCCGGCGAGGAAAACCTCCAGCAAATTGTCCAGAGAGGAGGAATCCGAACCATCGCCGTTCACCAAATGAGACAGGTCTTCCAGGCTGGGCAACAGCGGTGAGTGAAGAATTCCCGCCCGCGTGTTGGCCCAGTCGCGGTTTGCATTGACGCTGTTGATCTCACCGTTGTGAGCCAGGTAACGGAATGGCTGAGCGTAGTTCCAGCGGGGTAGCGTGTTGGTTGAAAAGCGCTGGTGGCAGATGCCAATGGCGCTGGTCATGCGCTCATCGCGCAAGTCCGGGTAAAAATCTGCCAGGTGTTCGGCCTGGACCAGGCCCTTGTAAACCATGGTCAGGTTGGACAGCGACACCACGTAGTAGAGCGGATCAGGGTCGGGCAGACGCTTTTCTTCTTCGAAGGCCAGACGTCGCGCTGCGAACAATTGCCGCTCGATGTCATGCGGCCGCCAGCCCGCGGGAGCATTTACGAAAATCTGGTAAATGGCGGGCATGCTTTCGAGCGCCTGCTCGCCCACCACTTCCGGACAGGTAGGTACTTCACGCCAGCCGACCACATTCAGGGCGGCACGTTCCAGCTTCCGTTTCAGAATTTTTTTGCCGCGAGCGATCAGTTTTGGGTCAGGGGAAAAAAATACCAGGCCGGAAGCGAAGTGATCCGCCAGCTTGAATTTGCACTCTGCAGCGACGTCTCTGAGAAACGGTTCCGGAAATTGCAGCAGGATTCCGCAGCCATCGCCGGACTTGCCATCGGCCGCAACAGCACCCCGGTGGGTGAGGCGGGCGAGGCACTCCAGCGTGGTTTCAACAAGCCAATGGCTTTTCTGACCGTCCATATGTGCCAGAAGCGCGAAACCGCAACTGTCTCTGAAATCCGAGACCGGATCATGTAATGTCATGATTTTGCTGGACAAAGTATCTCCTGGTAGACAATCGAACATAAACGGGACCGTCAGTCCCGCAGCTTCCAATTTAGCGGAATCCCTATCATTGTGAAACTTAATATTTTGAATACAAAAAAACCACTTATTAATACTGAAGTGAATAATTGCAGTAAATTCAACAGGATATGGCAGTTTTCGACAGGCGGTACGGGGGCTATGGAGCAGAAGGCGCAGACCGGGCTGTTCAATCGGCACGCTTTACGGGCGCTACACCAGGCGGAAAAACGCCCTTTCTTCCGGAAACTGAACCATGAAGCCTGTCTGCTGGTCTGGTAGGCATGGCTGAACGATCTTCCGGAAAAGGAACATGGCGAACTCCGCTGTTGGCTGTGCTGCTGGCACTGACCGCGTTTGTGGCCTGGAATTTCCACTCACCCCGGGAAATGTCCTCAACGGACCTGGTCGGCTCTAACCGTCCCCAGGTCTATTTTGGCCCGGGAAAATCCATCGCCGTTCTACCTTTCGAACTCAGGGACGCAACAGCGGAACAGGCATTCTGGTCCGTTGGGTTTTCCGTCGAGTTGACACGCCTCCTGACGCTGGCCAGCGGCCTGACAGTTACGTCACGGAATTCTGCTTTATATTTCAAGGACCGCCAGGCTGCGGACCGGGCGATTGCCGAGCGCCTGCAAGTGAACCACCTCCTGTTTGGAGCTTTACGGTTTGACGGTGAAAAAGTGCATCTTGATTTTCGCCTGTTCAATGCCCTCAGGAACAGGGATATATGGTCTCAGAGCCTTGCGGTAGAAACCGGGCAGCTTTTTGGTATTCAGGCCCCGTTGCTCGAAGGCGTGACCGACGCCATGAGGGCGGGAAAAGCCGGGCAGGATCTGCACATCGGTTCAGTGAAAACCGAAGCCTGGGTTTCCTACCTGAGAGGCTTGCACCATCAGGAGGCGAGGACTCCGGAAGGCTTCCTGGAGGCTGAAAAAGCTTTCAGGGCGGCTATCGCTATTGAGCCGGATTACGATCTGGCCAGGTTGATGCTGGCCTCTAACTGGTTGGCCAGGAGCGCTTCAAACGACCCGGCCCCGATGTTGCTTGAGAATGCCCGCGCTGAACTGCAAAGGGTGATGCAGCTGAACCCGGATCGGCCGGAAGCCCTGGGGCTTTCAAGTTACATCAGCCGGAACTACGACTGGGAATGGGCTGCGGCGGTGGAAGCCGGCGAAGCGGCGGTCAGGTTGAGCCCGGGGGATCCGGAGCTGAAGGGTATCGCCAGCCTGGCGTTGTTTTCTGTGGGCCGGTTTGAGCGCGCCAGGGCGTTAAAAGAGGAGGCAGTCCAACAAGACCCATTGAACCTGGCAGGGAGATTGCGCCTGGGATTGCTGCAGGAGTTTGCCGGGGACTATGAAGCTGCGCTCAGCAGTTACCGGCAATTACTGGGTATGAATCCCGATTTTCCGGGCGCCAGGGCCTTTCGGGCACGCATCAAGCTCATTCAGCAGAAGCCGGATTCCGCCATGAAGGAGGTCGTCCAGGAAGCGAATGTCTTTTGGAAACGGTATTCGGAAATCCTCGTGTTGTCGGCCAGCGGCAGGGCTGAGGAAGCAATTGGTCCGCTTGATCGGATGATGGTCGAGGACGGATCGCACGCCGCCTATCAGATTGCCGAAATTCTTGCTTTTCGGGGTGATCTTGACGGAGCGTTCGACTGGCTGGACAAGGCTTACGTCCAGCGCGACGGCGGAATGAAGGAATTACTGGGCAATTTTTTTCTGAAAAATCTCCATGAAGATCCCAGGTGGTCAGAACTGCTCAGCCGTATCGGCTTGCCGCTTGACTTGGAAAGTTAATCTGCTTACGGTAACCAAAGCTTCGGGATCAAGTCATAGCACTTCATCCTCAAGGGAATGCCAGAAGCAATGCTCAGGAAGAGCAGGAGACCTTTTTCCTGCCCCCGTCGTGACGCCGATTTCCAGCCAGGCTGACGGGGGCAGTTCTTAAGCAGGCGCGCGCCCGCAACCGATTCTTCCCGACTTGTTTGTTACCAGGCTCCCATGGTGGGCACCGGTTCTGGGAAGCCTTGACCGGACAACACGCAGCTCGGCCCGGGATGGCCTTGATTGAGCTTCCATGGAAGTGGCCGACACGACAATAAGCGCGTGGCTGTAAGGCAAAAAAGACATCGGTAATAACGGGAATCGCTATATGCCCGTCCGTCATGGGGGCCTTTTTTATACGAGGGTCCGCCAGGCTTCTATCAGCGCGTTCGCCGCCGTGTCTATATCGTCCTCCGTATTGGAGCGGCCCATCGTCAGGCGGACCGAACCAACGGCATCAACGGGATCAACGCCCATCGCGAGAATGACCGCCGAGCCCGACTCCCCTGATTCGTGACAGGCCGAGCCAGTGGATGCAGCGATAGAGGGGCATTTTTCCAACAAGCGGTTGCCTGAAACGCCCGGAAATCTCACGTTCAGCGTATTGGGAAGCCTGAATTCAGCGTGGCCGTTCAGCGCCAGGCCGGGCACGCCTTCCAGCAAGCGGCGCCACAGGCGTTCACGCAGTTGCAGCAGGCGTTGACTCTCGACGGCCAGGTCCCTTTGCGCGATGGCACATGCCCGGCCAAGCCCGACAATCGAAGCGACGTTTTCCGTTCCGGGACGCAGGCCCCCTTCGTGACCCGCCCCGGTCAGCAGGGGTTCAATGTTCACGCCCGCCCTCACATAAAGGGCACCCACGCCTTGCGGTGCGTAAAGCTTGTGACCCGCAACCGAAAGCAGGTCCTGGCCTTCGCTGGCGACTGAAACGGGTATTTTGCCGACGGACTGGGCCGCATCAGCGTGCATCAGGGCGCCAGCTTCGTGAGCTATTTTTGCTAACTGCCCGACAGATTGCAGCGATCCGGTTTCACTGTTGGCGTGCGCTACGGTGACGAGCAGAGTGTCCGGGCCGACAACCCGTGATAACTGGCCCGGATCTACTCGTCCGGTTTCGTCTACCGGCAGGGTGTCCACGCGGTAGCCTTCACGTTCCAGCCCGTTGCAGGGTGCCAACGTGGCAGGATGCTCTATCACCGTTGTGATAATGTGGCGCCGCTCGGGATTTGCTGCAGCCAGGCCCCGGATCGCAAGGTTATTGGCTTCGGTGCCGCCGGATGTGAAATACACTTCCCGCGGCGCGCAATCGATCAGCGATGCGACCTGTTCCCTGGCTCGCTCCACGGCAGCCTTCATGGCCTGACCGTACATATGAGTGCTGGAGGGGTTACCGAAATACTCCCCCAGGTAGGGCAGCATGGCGTCCCGAACCTCGGGAAGAACCGGCGTGCTGGCGTTGTGATCCAGGTAGATGGGTCCGGGTGGCGGTGTCATCTGCCGATGATACGACGAAACAGATATTGGAGTCCGTTATATGCACTCCAGTACATGGACAGGTCCATGGTTCAATCCCGGAGTTGGTGATTGTCGGCTTCACGCCCCGCTGCAGACAGGAGGCCTTTAAGTTGGGCTATTTCTTCTTCGAGCTGCTCAATCCTGTTGTGCATCTGCAGAAAGTTCTTATCCATGATCCGTGCCAGGATCGTGCCCGACTGCTCGGTGAAATCTATATTGGACCAGGATATGGAAATCAGCACCCAGACACTCAAAAAAGTCAGGGTGAACGCCCACTCAGGGTAGCCGGAAGTCCACAGCAGAGTTGCCGCCAGGCTGAATACACTAAGCCCCGTGGTGGCGATCAACGCATCTCTCCATGGCTGTTTTCGCTTGTAAATCCTGATATCGCTCATCAACTTCACGCTCGTCACTTGAGCATCGAAGATATCGGAGCGGTTGCAGTTTGGCTTGTCCCTTCAAGACAGGCATTTGACCCGGGTTTGGGAAAAAGTCAGGATTCCTGTGCGGTGCTGAAGCGGTTGAGGTCTTTCATCAGGCGGGCATGCACATTTTTGCCCTTCCTGCTAAGGGAAAGCCGGCGAACACGCCGGTCGGTTTCATCGGTAGCCTGGGTGATCCATCCCCGGCCGCCCCGGGTCTCTCCCAATTGTGAAATCACGCGTGAAACGGTCTTGGGGGATAGCCCCGTGAGCCTGGCGACCTCCACCTGGGTGGCCTGATCCTTAAAGGCGACGCACCAGAACACAGCGTAACTCGAAAGCGAGGCCTCGGTCTGGCCCAGTAATTTAAGGGGCTGTGAAAAAGCACGTGAAAACAGGCCGGTCATGGCCCGTTCGTTCAGGACTTCACTCGCTCGTGAAGGTTTCTTTGCGCTCATTATTGATGCCTAACCCATTCGCTCAATCGAGATTTCAAGAAGAATGTCACAGTTATGTGAAAGTTTCATGAAAGGACACTGTCTATCCGTGCCAAACCATGCTCCACGTCGCGGCCAAGAGCTTCGGCCCCCGCCCGGTTGATGGCGTCGCATGCATACACGGAAGACAGGCCACCCACCAGCACGGGCATTCCCGCCTGTTCGACAAGCTTGGGTAAATCCCTGCTGAGTGTGCGGCTTGAAGGTTCAATGGCGCCCGACAGGAGTATTGCCGCGCAGTTTTTCTTTTTCGCCACGTAAGCCAGTTCATGCAGCGGCATGTTGGCGCCCAGCGGGATCACCCTGTAACCGGCTTCATGAGCGGCGAGGGCGAACAGCAGCAGCCCAATTTCGTGGTTCTCACCGGGCAAGCCGGCAAGCAGCAGCCGCGGGCCGTTGGTGTTGTTCCTGGCGCGGTGGTGGTAGCGGGCGCCGATTTTGTTACGCAGGTAAAAGGCAAAAAAGTGTTCTTCCGCGATCCACCCCTGGTCAGACGCCCAGCGCAAACCGAGCTCGATGAGCAGCGGCGTCAGCAGCTTTCGTGTCACCATGCCGATCGGGTACAGTGAAAGCGCCTCGTTATATATTTCTTCCAGCCGTTCCTCATCGAAATCGATGATGGCTGCGATCATGCTGTTGATGTGTTCATTCCAGGTATCGGATTCTTCATCCGTCTCGGTCTGAACCTCCGTTTCAAGCATTTCAGGGCTAATCTGGCTGATCCGCAACCCCTGTTGAGTCAATGCGGTGATCCGGTTGATCTGATCAATGTGCTGCCGTGTAAACAGGCGATGCCCGCTTTCTTTCCTAATGGGCTCTATCAGACCATAGCGCCGTTCCCAGGCCCGAAGCGTAATGGCACCGACACCTGTCAGCTTGGACACGGTACCAATGGTGTACAGCTTCTCGCCGGGGTATTCGATGATGTCGGCTTTTGCATTCATTTTATGTCTACCTTTCTGACTCGGTTTAAAGACCGGGGATTTCCAACTTCAAATATTGTACATAATTTATACGTATGGAGCAAATGGTCTAAGAATAACGATACAAAAAGCTTGCAATAACTATACAACACATGTACATTTAGCCGCACTCCAGTAACGGAGTAGCTTTTGAAAGCTGAAAAATCAAACAAGGCAGTCGATTGACGACGACTTTTTTGCACCGGTTTTTGGCTAAAGCTATACAAAACTTCATAGGAGAAGACCATGAACAAGACAACAGCCGCCATTTCGACGGTTCTTTTAATGTTTGGCAGTTCCACCGCGTTCGCCCAGGCGAAGGTTGCAGTGGCTCACTTTGCGCCTTTCGCTGACACGATCGATGGCACGGCCGTAAATATTTCGGTCAACGGTTCGCCAGTCGATGCATTACAGGGCGTCAAGTTCAAGGATTTCACGGACTACATTGATTTCGCCGAGGGTGAATACACCATCGACGTGATTCCCGTGGGCGCCACCGACCCGGCAATTTCCGGAACGTTCAACCTGACTGACGGCATGAGCTACACCGTGTACGCCGCCGGCGATGGCACCAAGCAGGATCTGGAGCTCCGCGCACTGGTGGACGACACGACCATGCCCGCAGCAGGGAACCTGAACCTTCGCATTGTCCACGCGGCGCCGTTTGCTGCCGACCTTGATGCGACGGCGGTTTCCATCCGCACGGACGACGGTACGGTCGTAGCGGGCCTGTCGAACGTCCCCTATAACGCGGACAGTGGTTTTCTCGAAGTGCCGGCTGTTGAATACGACCTGAAAGTCGCCTCACCTGACGGCACAGTCAACTACTTTGACATTGCACCGGTTGATCTGTCTGTCGCTGCTGGCGGAGACATAACCGTATACGCGGTCGGCGACATCATGAACCAGCCCCTCGGCGCGATTGCTTTCCCGGTGGGAGAGCTCGAACTGGAAGGCCCGGTTGACAACTCAACCAACGGCACCTTCGAGATCGTCCAGGGTTCCGGCACGGGCTTCAATTTCCAGCCGATTCCTGCCCAGAACCGCGCAATCGGCCAGTGGTACACCTACGACATGGACGGCAACCCGATCTTCTTCACGTTTGACAGCTGTCAGCTGATGGACGATGCCTGCTCAAATCCCGGTGGTTTCGACGGTATGATGGCGACCACCGATCTTTACCTGAACACCGGTGGCGGTTCATCTGAGGACGATGTCGTGACGACTGAGAAAGTCGGCGAAATCTTCTTTGAGTGGGACGAAGACAGCTGCCTGACGGGTACCGCTGAAGTAACATTGGATGGTGAAATGCCCGTTGAGTACGACTTTGCAGCCCTGGTTGCGTCGTTCTGCAGCGAGTAATCTCTAACCTCTAACCAAGGACATTTTGATGAGCACAGCCGCTATAGCATCAAGCACCGTCCTTGACTGGTCAGAACGTGGCCTGGTGCCGGACAGCGTGTTACGCGCCGGCATCAGGCGGCTCTGCCGTCAAAGATTGAAAGACATCCGGGCCAACGATATCCAGATATCGGGGCAGTTGCTGGAAGCATTCGTCCGCAAAATGAACCAATCCCCTGTCGCCCTGGTTCCCGAGCTTGCCAACGAGCAACACTACGAAGTACCCCCAGAATTTTTCAGTGAAGTACTCGGTGATTTCGCCAAGTACAGCTGTTGTCACTGGGACGAGAACACGTCCTCTTTGAGCCAGGCCGAAGCACAGGCGCTGGAAATCAGTTGCGAGCGCGCCGGCATTGAAGACGGCATGTCGGTTCTCGACCTGGGTTGTGGCTGGGGCTCACTCAGCCTGTGGATTGCCGAAAACTACCCCGCCAGCCGGGTTTACTCGGTTTCGAACTCCAGGCCCCAGGGCGAGCACATCCGCC
>JARFQZ010000160.1 GCA_029287515.1 Lysobacterales bacterium | reverse complement strand
TCGACCTGGTGCTTCAGATCCAGGTGGTTGGTCGGCTCATCCAGAAGCATGATTTCCGGTTCCTGCACCAGCAGTGCAGCAAACGCCAGGCGGCGTGCCTCTCCCCCGGACAGCCCTGTGACGCTGCGTGCCGAGAAGCTGTCAAGACCTACGGCCTTGAGCGCCTCGTGCGCTTTCTCAAAGTCCTCGGCGCCTTCTCTTTCCCAGTAGCCCAGGTGCGGATGCCGCCCGGTGAGCGCGGTTTGCAGAACGCTGGAATCGAAGACATAAACCGTGTGCTGCTGCAACATACCGATATGACGTGCCAGCATTTTGCGGGGTAATTCATTCAGCACGCGCGACTCAAGCCGCACCTGGCCCCCCGCGGGCTCGTCAAGCCCCGCAAAGCATTTCAACAAGGTGGTTTTACCGATTCCGTTGGGCCCCAGCAGGCCCCAGAATTCGCCGGGCCTGATTTCGATATTGAAATCATCGACGATCTGAATTCCGCCAATCCGTACATTCAACCCACTGCAACTGAGGACGCTCATTGTTTCACCCTCGCCCGGTTCAGCAGCATCAGGAACAGCGGAACGCCCAGCAGGGCGGTAATGACGCCGACGGGCAGTTGCCGCGGCGCCAGGATGGCCCTTGCCAGCGTGTCGGAAAGTACGAGGAAAAGCCCGCCAAACAGGGCGGCGGCCGGAAGCAGGATCCGATGATCGGACCCAACGATCAGCCGCATCAGGTGTGGCACGATCAGGCCGACGAAGCCGACGTTTCCCGCAATGGAAACCGCCGTGGCGGTGAGGATCGACGCCAGGAGGTAGACCAGCCAGAGCAGCTTGCCTGTTGGTTCTCCCAGCAACCGGGCCGTCGTCTCACCCATTGCCAGGACGTTCAGGCTCCTGGCCATGCCCAGGCACGCCATGAAAACCAGCAGAAGAACGACCAGTGCCCACAGGGGGAACCGGGCGTAGCTCAGGTCGCCCATCAACCAGAACAGCATGCCCCTGAGGCTGCTGTCCGGACTCAGCGTCAACAACAGGCTGATCAGGGCGGCCCAACCCGAGGCCGTCACGACCCCGGTCAGCAACAGGCGTGTGCCGCTCCATGGCCCTTCGCCACGCGCCAGGCTGAACACGATGAGAATCGACACCAACGCGCCTGCCCATGCCAGCCCGGGGATGATGGCGGCGGTCGCGCCAACCGTCATGCCCAGCAGGGCGGCAAAGGATGCGCCCCCGGAAACCCCCAGGATGTAGGGGTCTGCCAGCGGGTTGCGCAACAGCACCTGCATCAGGCAGCCGGAAAGCGAAAGCAGTGCGCCGACAGCCCAGGCGGATCCGGCACGCGGTAAGCGAAGCCGCCAGATCAATTCACCGTGTTCAGAGCTCGAATCGGTGATCGCAGCCTGCCATTGAGACCAGTCCAGGGAGACGGAACCTATCGCGGACGCAAAAAGAATGCTCGCTACCGAAGATACGGCGAGCAGAAAAAACAACAGTCGACGATGTGCTGTTGGCATCATGGAAGAGAAACGATTAACATTCTGGGAATCGGATGACAAAAATATTACATGCCCCATTCCGGGCAAACAAGCAGTAAGCATGATCGATCCTGACGGGTACAGACCAAATGTTGCAATCGTCCTGATGAACGAGGACAGACGTGTATTCTGGGCGCAACGCACCAGTAACGACGGCTGGCAGTTTCCGCAGGGTGGCATGAACACCGACGAAACCCCCGAGGAAGCGATGTATCGTGAACTCAGGGAAGAGACAGGTTTGACGCCTGACCAGGTCGAACTGATTGGTTCCACTCCCGGTTGGCTGCGTTATCGCCTGCCTCGCCGTTATCAGCGCCATTACAGTAAACCCCTTTGCATCGGGCAGAAACAGGTCTGGTTTCTGCTGCGTTTTCTCGGCGACGATTCAGCGTTCAGCCTTAACACTGACGACGATCCGGAATTCTGCACCTGGAGGTGGGTGGACTTCTGGTACCCGGTGAAAAATGTCATCACGTTCAAACGTGGCGTTTACCAGAAAGCGCTGACGCTGCTCGAACCCATGGCAAATTCCAGCCTGCACTCCCGTTAGACTCTCGAAAAAGCCGCCCACCAGGGCGTTGTTACATGCAATTGACAATCATTCTCATTTGCATTTATGATCTGGATCAATGACTGCGCCAGGAATTTGTTTACCCTAGATCCATGTATGTTTGTATCTGCAAAGCCGTAAACGAAACCGCCATCAAAAAAGCGGTGAGTGAGGGGGTCAGCAATTTTCGTGACCTCAGTTCCAGGACCGGTTGTGGCACGCAGTGCGGTTCCTGCGTCAAGCTTGCCCGCGAGGTCATGGACCAGGCCCTGTTCGAGGCCGGTTCCCCAAGGTCTGACGTGAAACTCGAAATGGTCTCATTCGGCTGATCCTTTCGGGACTGCGAACGATTCTCATTCCGGCAAGGAAAAGATTCCTTTTGTAGAATGATTGTTTTCCCGGCGAATGAGCCGCACTTTCCCAGTCTCAGGAGAAGTTTTAATGAAAGGTGACCCCAAAGTCATTGAATACCTCAACCTCGTCTTGCGCAACGAACTGACCGCTATCAACCAGTATTTTCTGCACTCAAGAATGTTCAAGGACTGGGGCCTCAATGCCCTGGGAGATTATGAGTTCCACGAGTCCGTTGACGAGATGAAGCATGCCGACGTGCTGATTGAACGCATTCTGTTCCTGGAAGGTCTTCCGAATATGCAGGATATGCGCAAGTTGCGCATCGGAGAGCACACGCAGGAGATGCTGGAGTGCGACCTGGCACTTGAAATGGACGCCATTCCTGATCTGCGCGAAGCGATCGAACATTGCGAAAAAGTCAAAGACTTCGTCAGCAGGGACCTGTTCGACAAGATCCTCGATTCCGAGGAAGAGCACGTCGACTGGCTGGAAACCCAGCTCGACCTGATCGAGCGGGTCGGGATCGAAAATTACCAGCAAAGCCAGATTGGCTGACGCTTTTCAGAAACAAACGGCCTGCCGCTTGAGTTATCGGGTGGCAGGCCGCATTTTCTGAAGCAATGTTTTCCCAAACGAGCCAACCCTGTACATTTCAGCGCGACTGCGAGGTCGTAATGATTCCCGTGGGCGACGAAGTCACTATCCCCGCCGGGACGGTCGGTTACATTACCCAGGCGCTTGGGGGCAGTTTTACCGTGTTCGTGGACGGCAACCTGTTCCGGATTGCCGGGGTCGATGCCGACGCCATCGGCAAAAAGCCGGTGATGCCGCCAAGCCTTCCGGAAGGCGCCACCGAAGACGATGTCGAGAAGCTGTTATGGGAGCAGATGAAGACCGTCTATGATCCGGAAATTCCGGTGAATATAGTCGACCTCGGTCTGATCTACCGGTGTGAGATGAGCACCAGCGAAGCGGGTGAGCGTGTGGTTGATGTCGACATGACCCTGACTGCTCCGGGCTGTGGCATGGGCGATATTCTGGTGGACGATGTGCGTTCAAAGCTGGGATTGGTCCCGACCATAACGAAGGTCAATGTGGAACTCACTTTCGACCCTCCCTGGAACCACCACATGATGTCCGAAGTGGCCCGTCTCGAAACGGGGATGTTCTAGAAGCTGACGACTTCTCTATCGACGCCTTCCACAAACTCCAGGCGTTCGTTCATTTGTGGGGTAAGCCAGGCTTTCCCGGATTCATCCACCAGCATGACCTCGTCCAGGCCGAGTGCACGGGCCACCTCCTGCCACTCATCCAGACCCGCCACGATCAGGGCGGTTGCCGCTGCATCGGCAAACCAGCCGTCGTCGGCGATGACAGTCACTGACGCCACGTTTTCCACGGGCCAGCCGGTTCGCGGATCCAGGATATGGGGATATCGCTCCAACTCATCCTGGCGAAACCGTTCATAATTTCCCGAAGTGAAAATGGCTTCGTCACCGGTCGTTTCAAGGGTTCCGATAATGCCTCCAGCGGGGTCGCGAACAGCAATTCGCCAGGGCCGTGTGCCGTGGTCGCCCATCGCCTTGAGGTCTCCACCCGCATTGACAATGGCATTTTTGACGCCGAAGGCCTTCAGTTTTTCACAGGCGATGTCAATCGCGTAGCCTTTGGCGATGCCGCCAAAATCGAGCTGGACGGCTGGATTTGTCGAGCTGAGTTCCAGGCCGTCAATCCGGATGTCGAGGCTGGAAGGGTTCGTGCTGACGAGCTCGCTGATCTGCATACGGCCGGGTGGCGGTCCCAGTATTGGATACTCGGATGTGTGGAATCCCCATAATCTGACAAGGCCGCCGATTGCCGGATTGAAACGGCCGCCCGAGTCTTTTTCTACGTTTTGCGATTGCCTGACCATCTCGACAATGGAGGGGGTGGCAAGCACCGGCTGACCTGCGGCAAACGCCTGGTTGATTTCAACCAGTGTCCCTGGTTCCCACGCATGCCACTCAAAATGCATGCCCTGGAACAGCTCCTGGAGCTCCGTAAATGCTTCTTGCGCATCGGAGGAACCCGTGTCCCACAGACTCACTTCCATCAGTGTTCCGAAAACGTAGAACTGTGCTTTTTCTTCTCCCGGCTGCTCCGTGCAGGCGGTCAGACAGATGCACAAAAGCAGGCTAAAGGATGTAATGAGTAATCGGGGCATAGTGTGGATCAGCATATCAAAGGACGGTCTCGGCGAAGTGTGTTGATAAGGGTCAAATAGATGACTTGAAAATACTACTATTATATCGGCATGAGTGAACTCAATGGCAGACTAAAGCGCGAACACGCAACTCTGGTCTGTATGACGCGGATTTACTGTGATCATCACCACGAGGATCGCGAGGGTGCGGATCTTTGCCCCGATTGTACCCGCTTGATGCAGTACGCCCACAGGCGGCTCGAGAAGTGCCCTTACGGCTCGAACAAGCCTACCTGTGCGAACTGCCCGATTCACTGCTATAAACCGGCTCAGCGAGAAATGGCGAAGCATGTGATGCGCTTTGCAGGACCCCGGATGACATTCAGGCACCCCTGGCGTGCACTGACTCACCTTTTCGACAAGATGCGGAAAGTCGAGCATCCGATGAAGATGCGTTCCGAGTTGCGCCGGCGGCGCAAGGCCGCCGGGCAGGGTGCCGGGAAAACCTGAACGGGTTCAGGCTGCGTGTTTCTTGCTCAGCTTCCGCTGCGGTTTTCTTCCCAGCCTCAGGTCTTCGTCGTCAAAGTCGTCCACCGCGATGATTTCCGCCACGAGGTCTCGCACTTCAAGCAGGATCTCGGCTTCTTCCGGGGTCACGACAGATTTTTCGATGGCGTCTTTCAGCTGTTCATCCCAGGTGATGCCTTCGATGACACCCTGTTTCAGCGCTTTGAGCAGCTTGCGCTCGAGTGGCTCGGCGTGGATGACCTTCGGCAAGGCCTGTTCCATCAGGCAAATTGGGTGCGTCGAGGTGTCGGACTTGAAGGTGCCATGGGTCAGGCGATTGCGCGTATCCGACGGAACCAGCAGTAACTGGGCTACCTTGTGCGTCAGGCGGTCGCCGGGCTCCTTTTCGCGGCGGCCGAATGGGAAAACGACGAACCGCAGCAGGAAACGCATGTAGCGGTTCGGAAAGTTGTCTACAACCAGCCTAAGAGCAATCTGGATCTTGTAAACCGCGTTGTGGAAAGCCCAGGCCAGGATTGCCTGGTCCGCCACCGGCCTGCCCTCGGATTCATAGCGTTTCAGCATGGCCGAACAGATGTACAGGTGGCTCAATACGTCACCAAGGCGGGCCGAGATGTGTTCTTTCTGCTTGAGTTTGCCACCCAGTGTGAGCATCGCGATGTCGGAAATAAATGCCAGTGACGCCGAGTAACGGGCCAGTTTCTTGTAAAACTTCGCGGTCTTCCGGTCGTGGGGCACCATCGCGATCTTGCCAAAACTCAAGCCCAGGAACAGGCTCCTGGCAGCGTTCCGGATGGAATAGCCAACATGCGAAAACAGCAGGTGGTCGAAGCGGTTGATTCGCTCAACCGGGTTTTCGATCCGGGCCGCTTCCATTTCCTTAAGCACGTAGGGGTGGCAACGGATCGCACCCTGGCCGAAGATCATCAGGTTGCGCGTCATGATGTTGGCGCCTTCCACGGTGATTGACACCGGGATCCCTTCCCAGCCTCTGCCCAGGTAATTCCTGGGTCCCATGATGACGCCCTTGCCGCCATGAATGTCCATGGAGTCCCGGATCACCTCGCGGGCCATCTCGGTGGTATGGTACTTGGCGATGGCCGATGGCACGGCGGGCTTTTCACCCAGGTCCACCGCGGTTGCCGTCATCCTGGACAGCGCTGAGGTGGCATAGGTATTGCCGGCAATGCGGGCCAGGGCCGCTTCGATACCTTCGAACCGGCCGATGGGCATGTTGAATTGCTTGCGGATCCTGGCATACGCACCGGTCGCCAGTGCACCCATCTTGGAACCGCCGGTCGAAGTGGAGGGCAGGGAGATCGCGCGCCCTACTGACAGGCACTCGACCAGCATGCGCCAGCCCTGGCCGGCCATTTCAACGCCGCCGATCAGCGAATCCAGCGGCACGAAGACGTCTTTACCCCAGATTGGTCCGTTCTGGAATGGCAGGTTCAATGGCATGTGCCGCCTGCCGATTTCCATTCCTTTCGTCTCGCGTGGAATCAGGGCCAGGCTGATTCCGAGATCTTCTTTATCACCCAGCAGTCCGTCAGGGTCGTACATGCGGAATGCAATGCCGATGATGGTTGCGACCGGCGCCAGCGTGATGTAGCGCTTATCGAAATTCATCCGGATACCTAGTACTTCCTTGCCTTGATAAGTGCCCTTGCAAACGATGCCGTGGTCCGGAATGGAGGTTGCGTCAGAGCCCGCGGTGGGCCCGGTCAAGCCAAAGCAGGGGATTTCCTCGCCCCGGGCGAGCCGCGGCAGGAAGTGGTTTTTCTGTTCTTCGGTACCGTAATGCAACAGGAGCTCAGCGGGTCCAAGCGAATTCGGTACGGCTACGGTCGAGGCAGTGACGGCGCAAACCGAGGAAAGTTTTTGCAATACGGCCCGGTGAGCCATGGCCGAGAATCCCAGCCCGCCATACTCTTTCGGGATGATCATTCCGAAAAATTTGTTTTCCTTGAGGAAAGCCCAGGTTTCCGGGTTCAGGTCAGCGTCGATATGTGTAATTTCCCAGCTGTTCAGTGTGTGGCAGATTTCTTCCACCGGCCCGTCCAGAAAGGCTTGTTCCTCGACGGTCAGGCTGAGATAAGGCTGTGTCTTGAGGATTTTCCAGTTCGGCCTGCCGGCGAACAGTTCGCCTTCCCAGCCGACGGTTCCCGCATCCAGCGCAACCTGCTCCGTTTCCGAAATTTCGGGCAGCATGCGGCGAAACTGCTTCAGGAAGGGGCCGCTGATCAGCATTTGGCGCCATGGCGTCACATTGAGCGTAACGGTTATCGCAGCCAGGACCAGGCCAATCACCACCAGGCTCAATACAGGCACTGCGCCCGTCGCAGCCAGTATGATGAAGCCGGTGGCCATGGCGATTGACCAAACCAACAGGCTGGTGCCGTAAAAGGCGCAGCCCATCGAAATACCCAATAATGTCAGCAATAACAACCAAGTCATTTCTATCCTCCAAAACTTTCCATACGCTGGAGTATGGTAAACCTCGTGAGACAAGTCAATACATGCGTATCAATGAGTTAAAAAGCGGTACACTTACACCGCGTCTGAAAATATGTTGATTAGAAAAGCATGAAATCGTTGAAGAAAAATGAGCGGGTAACGCTTTCCGCGGAAGACTGGGAGAAAGAGGCGCTCGAATTGATCGCCGAACAGGGTGTCCAGGCAGTGGCGGTGGAACCGCTGGCGCGCCGAATGGGCATTACCAAAGGGAGTTTCTATTGGCATTTTTCCAGCCGGGAGGCGCTGCTGGAGCAAGCCCTGAACCGGTGGGAGGAACACGACAGTCGTAACCTCAGTAAGGCGCTGGGCGAGATCGATCACCCCAGGGACCGGCTGGAATCCTTCTTCCGGCGAGTGGGCAAAGAGAAGCTCACGCATGAAGTCTACAGTGAACTTTGCGCAGCGGCCGGTCATCCACAGGTAGAGCCGGTGCTTGAAAGGGTGGCCCAACGACGCATGGGACACCTTTGTGCAGCATTTGAGGAACTGGG
>JARFQZ010000063.1 GCA_029287515.1 Lysobacterales bacterium | reverse complement strand
CAGCAGGGCAGCCAGCAGATCTTCGCCCCGGGCATCCTTCAATGCGGCACACAAGCGGACGCTTTCGACTGCCTGCGCCAGGTCTCGCTCGTAGCCCGGCATCACTTCCGCCCGTGATTCTATGAACGCCTGCCATTCGTCCGCTTTTTCAATACTGCAGAAAAAGCTGCCGAAAGCCGGCACCACGTTGCCGCGGTACGAAAGCGGAATGAGTTCGAAAATTGCTTCGTCGTTCTCTTTCATCCATTGGTAGGTCAGCTCGGTCGTGGCGTTGCGGGCCATTTGCCTGAAGATGATTCCAAACGGCTCGGTCCCCTGGAACTTTTCCGCCAGGATGGATGTTTGAAGTTTCCCGGACAACAAAGGATCTTCTGTCCGTGCCAGGGCGCCAAAAGCGGCGTTGCGAAACGCCGGATCATTCGAAGCCAGGCCCTGCTCCATCAGCAAATCGAAAAACGGCTCACCGAAATCCTGTACCCCCACGCTGAAAGCGGTTTCCATTTCTTCGACCGAAATCGCGCTAAGGTCTGCCTCGCCATCCAGTCCAATTCGTGCAGAAGCACGCTGTGCAAGGGCCTTTCTCATTTCAGGATCCTTCGCGACCACAATCAGGAATCGCTGCATGCGTTTTCTCAGAAGAATCGAACCCTCGTCATTGGCGTTTTCCAGGCTTTGGAATCGGGGCCTTACCATGTTTCTGAGTGCCGGCATCACCCGTTCCAGGTCCTCACTATCGATGATGTCGCTGATGCCCTCGAGTTTATCCATCGCCATTTCGGCGACGTCCCAGTCCGGGTGGCCCAGCAGCGTGGACATGCCGGTAACAAAGCTGCCGGCCGGCACCGTGCCGGCTCTGAAGGATGCGTCAAGGCTGTCTGTCAAAGCCAAAGCCTCCGGAGCAGAGAGGGCTGACGCGCCCTCCACCAGTCCGTCCAGCCAGCTTGGCTGCATGGTAAACCGGTAGTAACCGGCCCCGTCTGCATTGGGGTGCAGCTGACTGGGGCAATTGTCCGATTCCAGTTGAATGGTCTGATGGCTTTCCCGCAACATCGCGCAGGTGCTCTGCCGTCCGCTGTCTGTGTCGTAACTGACACACATCGGGACAAGCCATTCGCTGTTTTCCGGATCAATGCCAGAACCCAGCGGTGCGTAACGGGTCTGGCTGACTTCCAATGTCGGGTTTTGACCGTCTTCACAAACGACTTCGGCCGAAACCAGCGGAACGCCCGGTTGCTCTATGAACGACTTGAAAGCCGCATCGATTTCACCGACCCCTGAACCTTCAGCCACCGAGGCGATGAAGTCATCTGCGTTGGCAGAACCGTCTGCGTGACGTTCCATATGTACCCGGATCCCCTTCTGAAAGCCCTCTTCGCCGATATAGCGCTCCAGCATCGCCAGAACACCGCCGCCTTTCTGGTAGGTGATACCATCAAATGCGCCCGAGATATTGTCGTTGTGATCGATCGGGTCCCGGATTTCCCGGGCGGCAGCCAGTGAATCATTACCCATTGCGCCCAGCGCGCCCTTGAGCGTCTGCCGGTCGAACTCTCCCTCCGGCCAGTATTCATTGGCCGCTTTATACATCATCCAGGTAGCAAACGATTCATTCAGCCAGATGTCGGTCCACCAGTCCGGTGTGACCAGGTCGCCGAACCACATATGGGCCAACTCATGGGCATGGACAGCGGCATAGGCGCGCCGCTGGTCGAGCGCGGACTGCTCATCCATCAATAACAGGTATTCGTCGTAAGTTATCGCCCCGACATTCTCCATGGCGCCACCAAAACTTTTCGGTACGGCAATCAGGTCCAGCTTCTTATATGGATAAGGTGTGCCGAAGTATTCTTCGAGCACGGTCAACAAACCGCTGGTGTGCTCGATGGCGTAGCGCGCCTTTTCAGCCTGACCGCTAGCCACGATTCCTCTCAAAGGCAGTTCCCGGTCACGGATGGAGTTGGGCGGGATCATTCCATACTCGGCAACGTCATAGGGGCCAACGGCTATTGCAACCAGGTACGTGGGTAATGGCCGGGAAGTTTCAAACCGGTGGCGCACAAAACCATCCTCCAGGGTCTGCGCTGATGCTTCGGGCGTGTTGGTAACAGCCACATCACCGGCCCGGGTTACCAGGCTGATGTCGAAAGGCACCTTGAAGCCCGGCTCATCGAAACCCGGAAACACCTGGCGTGCGGAGATCGGTTGGAACTGCGTCACTGCATAGGATTTCCCGTCGCGTACCGCTTTGAACAGCGCCTCGGTGGTGAGGTTGAACGGCGCTGTGTACTCGAAATGAAGCGTCGCATCGCCGGCTTCCACAACCCTGGCCAGGGAAACGAGGGCGACCCCGGACTCCAGTTTTTGCTCATAGCTTGCTTCAACGCGGTTTCCGGAAGCGTCCGTCAGCCATGCACTGCTGACCTGCAGTCCTTTGCCATGCAACCATAACCGGTCGCGCGGTTCGTTCAGCGTGACGTCAATTTCCGTAACCCCCGAAAAATCGTCCTGGCTGGGATCAATGCGTAACTCTATCCGGTAGTGTCCGGGTACAACGGACTGATCCAATTGGCCAACCGGTGCTTCACCCGCGCTGGCTGCAACCACTTCTTTGGCAACAGGTTCAATGGGGGGCGCCGCCGATTCTGAACAGCCTGCCAGCAAAACAGTGGTAGCGAGGGCAATGGGCAGGTAACGCAGGAAGGGGAGAGAAATCATGCTTAATCCTTGTTTGATTTATTTTTGTAAAAGAGGCGTGGCCACAACCGGGTCTCATCAGTATAGAACAGGGCCGGAGTTTTGCACTGTTGTTGGGGTACAACTCTGTTGGTTCTGCTGCCAAAATCTGTATAGTGCCCGAATGGCGTCCAGGGAACAGTTCGCAACAAAAACCGGTTTTGTCTTCGCCGCTGCCGGGTCGGCGGTCGGCCTCGGCAACGTATGGGGTTTTCCGACCATTACAGCTGCAAATGGAGGCGCCGCCTTCGTGCTGGTCTACCTGGTGCTTGCTTTTTGCCTGGCTTACCCGGCATTGATGGCGGAACTCGTGATTGGGCGGTATGCACGGTCCAACGCCGTAACCGCCCTTCGAAAACTGTCCCGTGGAAAATACAGCCGGTGGTTCGCTAACCTGACCGGTTTCGGTGGTGTTTTCACCGTCAGCCTGATCCTTGGGTTTTATGCCATCGTGGCGGGTTGGATGCTGGCTTACCTGCTGGGGGCGGTAACCGACCTGTTCGGCCTGTCGACGGCGGGAGAATGGCTGACCGGCTCGGGTAGGCTGCGGGACATGGCATTCATGCTGATCTTCATGGTCGCAACGACCGTTATTGTCACCCAGGGTATCAGCAAGGGAATCGAACGGTGGTCCCTACGCCTGATGCCTGCTTTGATCATGATTCTTGTCCTGCTGATCATTTACGTCGTATTTCAGCAAGGTTCGGCTGAGGGTTTGCGTGTTTACCTGCTTCCGGATTTTTCACAGTTGTCCCCTGCGCTTGTGCTCAACGCGATGGGACAGGCGTTCTTTTCCATGTCGCTCGGTGTGGGCGGTATGCTGATCTATGGTTCGTACCTCAGTGACGAAGCGAACCTGCCACAGATGGGTGCCATCGTTACCCTGGTGGATGTCGGGATCGCGTTCCTGGCCGGGCTGCTGATTATCCCGGCGGTCTACGTGGCGCAAACTTTTGGTGCAGAGATTTTTGACGCCAACGGCATCCTGCTGTCGGGACCGGACATGTTTTTCAGGGTCCTGCCCGTATTGTTCGATTCCATGGGCGCAGTAGGGCCGGTCGTAGCGATGGCCTTTTTTGCCCTGATGACCATCGCGGCGATCACTTCTTCGATTGCCATGCTGGAGCCTGCTGTTTCTCTGGCCACGGAAACCAAAGCTTGGTCGCGCCGCCGGGCCACGTGGCTGATCGGGAGCCTTATCAGCGTCCTGTCACTGGCGATCATAGCCAGGATGGACGTGTTGTTCGGCTTCATTCTGGCGCTGACCACCAAGTACAGCCAACCCCTGCTGGGCATGATGTTCTGCATCTTCCTGGGCTGGATCTGGAACCGGAACCAGGTACTGGCGGAACTACGAAAAGGCCAGCCCGAAATGGAGAGCAGCCTGTTCTGGAAAATCTGGCCCTCCTACGTAAAGTGGGTTTGCCCGGTATTGATTTTCGGCGCGTTTGTGCAAAAACTGCTGATTGAATAGCGGTTGTTGGAACATGGCAAAACGCAAACAGAAAATAGCCTTGAAAACCAGGAAAACGTCTGCTGCAGCGCGCAACAAGGCAGCCGGGCAGTCACACCAGGTCGGTCCGCTCAAACAAAATTGGCCGATCCTTCCAGCAGACCGCACTTCGCTGAGTATGGCCATTTTTTCACAAATGCAATTCATCGAAAGGATGCCCCCAGAGCAGCAAAACCGCCTGCAATTGCGACAGGTGGAGCGTGTGCTGAGGTTTGCGCGTGAAACCGTGCCTTTTTACCGGGAGAGCCTGGACGAAATCAGGCGCATACCGGATGGAGAAATGGACGAGGCGTTTTTGTCCGGCCTGCCAATCCTGACACGGTCGGAGATTCAATCCGCAGGCCTTGAGTTACGCTCCACCCGGACACCGCCTGAACACGGCCCCGTCTTCCTGCAACGCACTTCCGGCTCAACCGGTAAACCCATTGAAGTCGCGACAACCCGTCTCCGGGCTGTCATGAGCAATGCGCATACGCTCCGCACACACTATTGGCACCGATTGGACGTAAGCCAAAAAAGTGTCGAGATACGCACCGCCTACAAACCGGGAGCCGAGCCGAAAAAGCCGGTCTGGTCGGTACTTCCCTGGGCAGGTCCAAGCAAGCGCCTGGATATAAACCTGCCGATAAGTGAACTGTTTGACCAGTTCATCGATGAAGACCCGTCTTCTGTGCTGTCCCATCCCTATACGCTGATGCTGTTGGCCGAACGCAGCCGGGAAACAGGGATCCAGCCAAAAAACCTTTCAACTGCGCGGTCATTTGCTGAAACGCTGACCCCCAATATCCGTCAAACCCTGCGCGAGATATGGAATGTACCGGTCATCGACAGTTATTCGGCCACGGAGATCGGTATCATCGCCCATCAGTGCCCGGATAGTGAAAACCTGCATGTCCAGGTGGAAAATGTCCGGGTTGAAGTCCTTGACGATAGTGGAAACCAATGCGAACCGGGAATGTCCGGCAAAGTCGTGATTACCCCGCTGCAAAACTTCGCGTCGCCCCTGGTCCGCTACGAAATCGGCGATTACGCAGAAGTCGGGGAAAGCTGCTCTTGTGGTCGCACGCTTCCCGTACTGACCAGAATTCTGGGACGCCACCGCAATCTGTGCGTATTGAAGAACGGAGAGCGATTCTTTCCTGAGATCCAGGCGGATCTCAAACCGTTCGGGCATATTCGTCAGTTCCAGGCCCATCAGAAATCGCTGGAAGACATTGACCTCAAAATCGTCGCAGAGCGCCCGTTTACCCGTGAGGAAAAGAATGAAGTTGAGGCCATCGTACAAAAGAAATTTCATTACCCGTTCCGGGTCAACATCATCGAGGTCGACGATATCCCGCGGGCTGCCAACGGAAAGTTCGAAGAATTCAAATCCGACATTCCCGAAGCAAAAATGGACGACTGAGTAAAACACAATGTCCACTGCTTCCAATTTTATACTCTGGCCAGAAGTCCCCGGGCATAACAAGAGCAGCACATATGCCCTGCACGCGCAGCTTCTGTTCACCCAATGGATGCAGCCCGACCGAATTCAGTATTTCCAGTTGCGTCAGCTTGAAAACCTGTTGCGCTTCGCGGGTCGGTATTCACCCTGGTGGGCCGGGGATCTGAAATTTCTGGAGACTTTGCCTGTCGGCGGACTCTACGCTGAGCACCTGGCACAAGTCCCTGTAATGAGCCGTGAATCATTGCAGAAAAACAGTCAGAAAATCATTATCAGGAGAAGACTTTCGAATCACGGCAGGTCGCGAATGGCCAGGATTTCAAAACACGGCGGACCACCTTTCAAAATGATGGTGACCGGCTTGATTGATGCGTGGAATGATGCGCTGGTCTTACGCAGTCTCGATTGGAGCGAATCAGACGTATCAATAGACCATGTGCGGATTCTTCCGGCCACGGACAAGCAGAAACCCGGCTCCATGAAACGCAGGACAATCTTGCCTTGGTCAGGTCCGATTCATGTTATTTCTGCGGTCTCGCCGTCCACGGATCAGTTGCATGAATTGATGCGAATCAATCCAGGTTCACTGCAAACGGAGCCAAAGATCCTGGAAGCTTTGCTGGAGCAAGCCCTTTTAGAGGGCTCAAGGCCACAGAATCTCCGTGAAATTCGTTGTCGCGGCGCATGGCTTGACCCCGAATTGAGAAAACTGGCTGAAAAGGCCTGGGGTATTCCAATCATTCACGAGTATTTCCTGGAAGAGATTGGGTCCATTGCGCTCCAGTGTCCGGAAAATCCGGTCTTGCACATCAACTCTGAATTTGTGTTCGTGGAAATCCTGAACGAGCACGATAAACCGTGTACCGCGGGCCAGACCGGGCGGGTGGTGGTGACTCCACTGCAGAATTTTCAGACCCCGTTGATCCGCTACGATACGGGTAATCTCGCTGAAGCGGGAGGGGTCTGCGATTGTGGCCGAACCTTGCCGGTGTTGAATGGCATTTTCAAATAATCAGCGCGGCTCAGCTCTTTTCAATAGCAGAGGACCCTGGGCGTTCACGATATCTGGCAGGCTGATGGAACAGCGTCTTGTGTCCCCAGCCGCACCCGGCGATGACCAGCACCCAAACGCATTGCACACGGGTGTTGTTTCTGGTTGTGAATCCAAACGGTACGGAAACGCGGTCCCAGAATTTA
>JARFQZ010000022.1 GCA_029287515.1 Lysobacterales bacterium | reverse complement strand
GGGCAATGTTTTGCCTGGATTCAGAATGCCGTCAGGGTCAAATTGTTTTTTAATGGCGTGCATGAGGTTCAGGCTGGTCTGGTCCAGTTCTTTGGCGACCCAGTCGCGTTTGACCAGGCCAATGCCGTGTTCTCCCGAAATCGTGCCCTCCAGTTCAAGCACGGCGGCGAATACATCTTTGAGGCAGGCTTCGGTGCGTTGTTTCTGGCCGGCGGCGTCAGGGTCGTAGAGCAGATTGACGTGCAGGTTGCCGTTGCCGGCGTGGCCAAAGTTGATGATCTGAATGGCGTGTTTTTCAGAAAGTATGGCAAGCCGGTCTACCAGTTCAGGCATCCGGGATACAGGAACGACGACGTCTTCGTTTATTTTTTTTGGCGCTACACGACGCAGCGCGGGTGACAGAGCCTTGCGTGTCTCCCAGAGCGCAGTCACTTCCTGTGCCGATTTCGCCCGCTGGATTTGCAACGATCCGTCAACCGATGCTGCCTCAACGACCCGTGACACGAGTTCATCCAGCTGGGACTCAATGCCATCGACTTCGATCATCAGCAATGCGCCGGCATCCGCGGGCAGGCTGGCCGGAGCATTATTGCGTACCATGTTAATGGCGTTGGCATCCATGAATTCCAGGGCGCAGGGGGTAACCGCCTGTGCCATGATGTTGGAAACCGCACAAGCAGCACTGTGCACGTTTCGGTAGGTCGCGCGCAGGGTGCGTTTGGCCGGTTGCAAGGGCGTAAGTTTCAGGGTCGCTTCCGTGATTATTGCCAGCGTACCTTCCGAGCCAATCAGCAGCCGTGTCAGGTCGTAGCCGACAACACCTTTGGTCGTTCTTACACCGGTATGAAGCGACTCACCAGCGCCGGTGACTGCCTTTAATGCCAGTGTATTTTCGCGCGGTGTACCATATTTCACCGCCCGCGGACCCGCCGAGTTGTAGGCCAGGTTGCCGCCGATCGTACATACCGAGGCACTGGTAGGATCTGGTGGCCAGAAGAAGCCAAGTTCAGCAGCAGCATCCTGTACGGCCTGGTTGGTGACGCCGGGCTGGACAACCATGAGCCTGTTATCCCGGTTGATTTCCATGATGTTATCCATGCGTTGCATGGATAACATCAGCGTGCGATCGTCGACCGGAACCGTTGCGCCAGTGGTGCCGGTGGCTTGTCCTCGTGTTATCAGGGAAACGCCGTGTGTCCGGCAGGCTGCGACGATAGTCTTTACCTGCTGGTGTGATTCAGGCAGGGCCACGGCGATCGGTTGTCCCTGCAGCGTGCTGTTATCGTAGCCGTAGGAGTGGCAGTCGGCCGGGTCGGTTAGCAACTGGTGTGAAGCGAGCCCTGCAGAAAGCTGCTTGATAAAATCAGATCGCAAGGGGGCCGGCGACGTTGCCGTTTTCATGGTGTTAACACGCCCCAGTGTACCCCGCCACTGATATTGACCCATTCAGCGAGCCAGCAAGCGGTTAGCCGCAGCAAAAGTAGCCGCCTTAGGCGAGGCTTGCCTCGCAGGGAATGGCCGCTTCCTTTCCAAGAGGCATAACGCAGCGGATGACCGCTTCCTGACTCGCCCGCAGGGAGTGCCCCCACGAGGCCATTGCCACGTTCCGATCCTTGGAAAGGGCATGCCATTCCCCGCGGATCGCGCCTCGCACTGACCTCCTCGGGACACTCTGAATGGGTCAATATCAGTGGCGGGGTACACTAGCGGTTACGCCGTCGCCACCAGATAGCAACGCCGCTGCCTAACAACAGCAGCGGCATGCCAAACAGAAAGCCGAAACCGATGATGATCTGGGCGGTTTTGCCGAGTTCCAGATTGACATCGCTGGCGGTGCGCGCAGTCACGGTAATGAATTGATCGTCTTGGTTCAGCCAGTTGAACAGGTTCAGGCCAAGCTCGACATTGCCGCCGTTGCCGAGATAGGCATTGGACAGAAAATCGCTGTCGCCAATCACGATCACACGTTGTTCGGCACCGCCCTCCCCGTCACCGCTGTCCTTTTTGTTTTTCATGCGCGAGAAGACAAAACCGATATCCAGCGGTCCCATGCGCTCATCGCTGTCTTCGTCGAATCGAATGGTACCGCTGATCGGCCCGATTTCGGTCCATGCACGGTCCAGCGTTGTCAGCAACGGTTCGGCTTGCCATTCCTGCGGTGCCGAAACATCCAGTGCGCTCGCCTGGGGGTACAGGGTCAGGCTGGTCATCTCACGGGTGATCGGGTGCATCGGATAGTCGGGTATCAGCGCAAATGCCGGGTTATCGATACCGAACAGCTGGGTGGTTGCGTCCACAATAGTGCCCGGGAGGAACTCGATACCCAGTGCTTCGGCGATCGGGTCCAGACCGGCGATAGCGCCGGGTTCCACCAGCCAAAGCAGGTTGCCACCGGCCTGCAGGTAGCGATGCACCAGCTGGATTTCGCCGGGCAGCAGCACAACACGCGGATCGGCGATGACAAGCAGGTTGGTGTCGGCGGGTATATCCGCGGTCTCCGCCAGTTTCAGGGTATCCAGTACGATACCTTTCTGTTCCAGCAGCTGGCCGAATTTGCCCAGATCGTGGTTGGCCTGACCGAGTGGATCACGTTCGCCGTGACCACTTAAAAAACTCACCCTGCGTTGTTTCTGCCGCGCTATGCGCAACAGGCTGTTAGTCAGCGTCTGTTCGGACAGCGACTGTACTTTTTCGCTGCGGCCCTGATAAGCCAGAAGCAATTCGCCGTCCAGGGTGATTCCGAGTTCCCGAACCCTGTCCGGTTCGGCGTCCGGATTGACGAAGGTCAGCTCCACGTTCGCTTTGTAGCGCTGGTAGCGCCCGATCAGGTCCCCTATGTGTTCCCGCACCAGTGCGTTCTCGGTGGCAAACGCCGTAACATGGATGGGGTCTGGCATTTCATCGAGCAGTTGGCGGCTGTCGATGGACAAGGTGTTGCGCCCGCTGCTGCTCCAGTCGGCATCAAAACTGTAGCGGGTGCTCAGCCAGGCCAGCAGGCCCACGAAAATCAGCAGGCCGGCCACGAACATCAGGTTCTGTAACTGTAATTGGCGTCTTGAGGAACGGGTGACTTGCATGGGTTCAGCCGGTCAGTCTCTGTTGGTCCAGCCGCCGGATGCCGAGCAGCAGAAAGGTGGCTATCAGCAACAGGTAATAGGCGACATCGGCGGTGCTGAACAGGCCTTTGAGGAAAGACTCGAAATGGGTCTTCAGCGAAAGGTAGGGAAGCAGCTCCGTCACGCCTTCCCCGCTGCCTCCGCTCCAGTCGATTATCCACAGCATCAGCAGCAGTCCAAGTGTGCTGATGGCAGCAACGACCGGTTGTTCGGTCAGTGATGACATGAATACACCGATGGCTGCAATGGCTGCCAACAGCAATGCCAGGCCCAACAGGCCCGCCGCCAGCTTGCCGGCATCCAGGGTGGTTCCGGCATAGAGTGCCAGTGGCATGGCTGCCAGCAGCGCCAGCAGCAACAGGAAGAACAGGGTGACGCCGAGAAATTTTCCGAGCACGATATCTGTCATTGACAC
>JARFQZ010000263.1:0-2500 GCA_029287515.1 Lysobacterales bacterium | reverse complement strand
AGACCGGATCCAGCGCGCCGAGATGGAAGACATGTTCGGTGACGTACTGGTCCCGACAGAAGAAGTCGTTGAGATGAAGGGTGGTCAGAAGCGCCGCTCGGACCGGAAATTCTTCCCTGGCTACGTGCTGGTGGAAATGGAAATGACCGATGAAACCTGGCACCTGGTTAAGGACGTGCCAAAAGTGATGGGTTTCATCGGCGGCACCGCCGACAGGCCGGCGCCGATCAGCCAGAAAGAGGCTGATGCCATCCTGAACCGGGTTCAGGAAGGCGTGGATAAGCCACGGCCGAAAGTACTTTTCGAGCCCGGCGAGATGGTTCGGGTGGTAGACGGGCCTTTCAATGATTTCAATGGCGTGGTCGAGGAAGTCGACTACGACAAGAGTCGCCTGAAAGTGGCGGTATTGATTTTTGGACGCTCCACTCCCGTGGAGCTTGAATTCCATCAGGTAGAAAAATCCTGACGGACTAAATGACGGGGAGCCCTGGCACTGGTTGCCGGGCGTTTGAACCCGGGGAGAAACTGAAATGGCGAAGAAAGTTTTAGCCTATATCAAGCTGCAGGGGCCTGCCGGCCAGGCCAACCCGAGCCCACCCGTGGGTCCGGCGCTGGGTCAGCACGGCGTAAATATCATGGAGTTCTGCAAGGCATTCAATGCCAAGACGCAGAGCATGGAAAACGGGATGCCGATCCCCGTGGTCATCACGGTATATGCTGATCGCAGCTTCACGTTTATCACCAAAACCCCCCCGGCTGCCGTGCTTCTGCGCAAGGCCGCCGGTATTGCCAAGGGCAGCGGCGAGCCGAACACCAACAAGGTGGGTAAGGTCAATCGCGCACAGCTCGAGGAAATCGCGAAAATGAAGGATCCGGACCTGACCGCTGCCGATATGGACGCGGCCGTCAGGACAATAGCCGGTTCTGCGCGCAGCATGGGTCTTGATGTTGAGGGAGTGGTGTAATGGCACAGGCAGGTAAAAGAATGAAGGCAATTCGCGAACAGATCGAACGCGATAAAGCCTATGGCATCGATGAAGCCCTGGAGCTTCTCAAAGGTGCGAGCAAGGTCAAGTTCACCGAGTCGGTAGACGTTTCTATCCGGCTGGGTGTCGATCCCCGTAAATCAGACCAGAACGTACGTGGTTCCACCGTTCTGCCCAACGGCACCGGCAAACAGGTCCGCGTGGCTGTTTTCGCCCAGGGTGAAAACGCCGAGAAAGCACAGGCCGCCGGTGCTGACGTGGTCGGCATGGATGACCTGCATGACCAGATCAAGGGCGGAGATATGGCTTTTGACGTGGTTATTGCTACGCCGGACGCCATGCGCGTGGTCGGTAAACTCGGCCAGCTTCTGGGCCCGCGAGGCCTGATGCCCAATCCCAAAGTCGGCACGGTGACCACCGACGTTGACACCGCCGTGAAGAACGCCAAGGCCGGCCAGGTGCGTTACCGCACCGACAAGGCGGGCATCATTCACAGCACGATCGGCAAGGCGGATTTCGAGGCGGACGCACTGAAGGGCAATCTCGACGCCCTGATCAAGGACCTGATCAAGCTGAAGCCTGCTTCATCGAAGGGAGTCTTCGTGCAGAAGGTAGCCGTTTCGACCACGATGGGTCCAGGCATCCAGATCGACAAGGCTACTCTGGATATTTAGACAGATTTTTTGAATTTTTCACCTGGCTTCGAAAGCGGGTGTTGGATGGACGGGCTGCTCCGGTGCTTTACAGGCCGGGATAGACCGTCAGAGACCGCAGGTGCGGTAAACCTCCGGAAGATTGGAGGGATACCGTTTAAGGGCAGGCCGGGTAACCGGCGGCAGCCTGCGCAGATGGTGGCAGCCCCGCTACTGGATTGAATGCCGGACTCAATCCGAACAGCGTTTAATCCCGTAGCGGGGTCACCACTGAAGACGAGTCGAAAAGCCGGGCAACCGGTCAATAGACTCCAGGAGGTAATCAATGGCGCTCAATCTTGAGCAAAAGAAAGCAGTTGTTGCCGAGGTGGCCGAAGTGGCCAACAAGGCACTGGCAGCTGTGGCAGCAGAGTATCGCGGCCTCACCGTCGAGGAAATGACCGAACTGCGCGTGAAGGCGCGCGAGGGCGGGGTTTTCGTCAAGGTGGCCAAGAATACCCTGGTGCGCAGAGCCGTTGAAGGTACTGAATACGAATGCATGCAGGAAGCGCTGACGGGACCTCTCCTGTTGGCCTTCAGCATGGACGATCCCGGTGCTGCCGCACGCCTGGTCAAGGACTATTCAAAGGTCCATGACAAGCTGATTGCGCGGCTGGTCGCCGTGGGTGGTCAGTTGTACGACGCTTCAGAACTGGAGCGTTTGTCCAATTTGCCCACCTACGATCAGGCCATCGCGATATTGATGGGCGTGATGAAGGCACCGATCGAGAAATTCGTGCGGACCCTCGCCGAACCGCATGCCAAGCTGGTGCGGACGGTGGCTGCTGCTGTCTCTTATACACATCTGACGCTGCCGACGAC
>JARFQZ010000348.1 GCA_029287515.1 Lysobacterales bacterium | reverse complement strand
AATTCTTTCAGGTCCAGCGTACCGCTGATACCAAATGCCGCCTTCTGTTCACCTTCCGAGCCCGGCTCACCCTGGGTCAATTGGGCCCATACGGTGAAATGATCAATATCCAGCTGGTTTGCGCCCTCAGCCAATTGGTAGGGGTCCAAAATCAGCAGTAATCGCCACGGCGGATGGCCAGTATCTGAACTGGCGATCAGTTCGATAACCGGATAACCCTTGCGGATAAAGTCTGGGTTTCCGGGGGTCGTACGTACTCCGAAGTGGGTAAACGGCTGGGACGTTTCTTCGTCGACGGTGAACTCAAGACTTGCCTGACCGGTGCCAAGTAAGCTGGCTGGGATGGATGAGAACAACGCGGCGTCGGCTTCTCCCTCAGCAACAGGCGTATCAGCCGGCATGGTAAATACAGAGTGAAACTCGCCGAGTACTTGCATCATTTTGCCCGAACCCGGGTCGAATTTGCCGCCGAGGTCGGGCCAGTCTGGGGCCGGCATATCGAGTTCCGCCTGTACATCGGCTCGTCGCGTCTCAATAAACTCCACTATCGAGCGACTGCCTTTTTCGACGGCAGCTTCCGGTACGGTGAGCGAACCTTTTGTCAACGCCCGGATCTGCTCCAGCTGGGCCAGCATTTTCTTCTCGTCCCAAACATCATCGAGCAGGCGCTGCATTTCCTTACGGTATCGGCTGCGCACCTCTGGCAGCTCCCAAAGTCGCTCGCAGAGATAGCCGCGCGCCTTGAACGACTTCGGCACCGGTGCAGGGATGAACGGTCCGGGATCCGAAAACGCAGAGTCAGGACCCCAGGGTGTGAAATAGAACAGGCCCGCCTTCTTCGGTCGGAAGATATAGTAGTTATTGCGGTTGCTGGCATAGCCGTCCCAGTGGCCGATCAAAACTTCACTGGCCCACAAAGTAATGAACGCATCAAGGTCCAGAAGTTTTTCAACGCTTTCCAGCGCAATAGGCTCCGGGTTTTGCAACAGATCGTAGAGCTTCTGCAAGGATACGCTTTCATCATCCTCACCCCACTTGTGGACAATGCGGCCATATTCTTTTTCGGTAAAATCGCCCGCATAGCCTTCCCACAGGTCACCTTTCGATTTGCCGAAAAGACGCTTGATAAAGGGCTTTCGCACCGACTCCACGTGGGTATAAATGCCAAGATCCTCTCCGTTGACTACGACCCGGGCGAGATGGCTGCGTGGTGAATAGACACCGGCGTCATTCATGAACTGGTAAA
Organism: Lysobacterales bacterium; assembly: GCA_029287515.1. Taxonomy (GTDB): domain Bacteria; phylum Pseudomonadota; class Gammaproteobacteria; order Xanthomonadales; family SZUA-36; genus JAHEFT01. Next base: position 7,651 of record JARFQZ010000348.1, on the reverse strand, counting down.
CGAGGACGGTCTGCGCCCGCGTGGGATCCTGGTTGTTGTTATTGAAAGTAAGCCGATCCTGGCCCGCAAATTCTTTGTCTTTATCAACGTAATCCAGCTTCAGTTTCAGTGAGGGCCTGGTGGAAATAGCCGAACCAAAAAAGCCTTTCTTGCGAATGCCGACCTCGCCGATTTCCCGACCATCGATGACCGCGGTCGCCGGATAGTATTCGTAAGGCTTCTCAACGATCTGAGAAAAATTCTCACCCGTTTCCCGATGGCTGATTCGCAAAGCTTGCCAGTCATCCGGATCCATTGTGACCTCGACCTGCATCAGATGATCGTGCGCAAACAGTGTGTCCGCAGTCGAGGGTTCTGCAGCCTGCAGAACGGGCGCAAGGAACAGGGTCAGAAATGCGGCTAAGGATACTTTCATAGACTCGCCTTGTATTTTTATCCGCCGAGCTGTTGCTCGAGTGATTTTGTTCGATCGGTGACCACGTCGCCGGTGTGTTTTGTTGTGACAGTTTCGATCAGGGCTATCCAACACTCGTCTTCTGCGACAGGGTTGTGCATAACCCCCTTTGGTACAACGTGGAAGTCCCCTTCATTCAGAACAACTCGATCACTCTCATATTCAATAACTAGCTGACCTCTGAGTACGTAGAACAGCTCATCCTCATCGTCATGCTTGTGCCACGTAAGCGCACCCTTCAGTTTTGCAACCTTGATATATTGATCATTTACTTCGCCGATTACGCGAGGTGACCAATAGTCCTCGACAAGCTCGAGTTCCTTAAAGAAATTCACCGCCTTCATAGCAATAGCCTTGCCCGATTTCCAGGGTCCGCTTTAGTTGAGTGGCCGTCATTCTAGCTCAAACGTTGCCGACTTCCGCTTTTGGCCACAAAGGAGACGCCCTAATGTTAGAGTCTAGGTGTTGCAGCGACCGATACAATCCGTAACCCTGTTTCGGCCCATTTGGTCGGCGGAGATAGTATGTCCCTCCAGTGTATTTTCAGAGTTGGTAGCATTTGCACAATGGGAGCCATCTTATTGCTCGCGCTTGTGCCCGTCGGCATGTGCCAGACCACCTCAGTCCAGAAAGAAGAGCCAGTGCCGTCGGATACGATTGATGAAGTCACAGTTTACGGCAATAAATCCTTGCTGGTTTTGCGCCAGGAATTGTACGAGGCTGAAGACAATGCCTACGCCGTATTCAATTCGCTGAACAGCGACGACGAATACGATGTCCATTGCTATCGCGAGGCGCCCGTTGGAAGTCATATTAAGCGGCGCGTCTGCAGACCTAATTTTGTAAATGATGCAACAACCGATGAAGCTAGAAATTGGCAGCTAGGTCTGCCTAACAAGGACGCTTGGGCAATAGTTCAGCAGAAAAACAAGATACTGCGTGAAAAGATGGAGGCACTAGTGGTTAAGCACCCTGAGCTGTTCAAGGCTCTCGAAGAATTTTCCAACTCGAAGCAGGTTTTGGAATCGGAGCACCAGAGAAGGTGTGGGGGCCGATTTTTGATGTGCCGGAAATAGTCAAGAGTTGGCCATACGTGCTTTTTCGAGAAGCGGCCTTTCCCGCAAGTTAGGCTAGAATAGCTGTTAGTCACCTAAGGTAGACCCTCGCGTGCAGAAGGCATCATCGGAGCAATATTGACCCAGGACCAGTTTAGTCGACGCAACATTGCCAAACTTGCGCTTGAGGGCGCAGTGGTGGTGGCCAGTATTCTGATCGCGTTTTCGCTTGATGCGTGGTGGGCCGAAAAACAGCTGGAACAGGAAATTGCTGAGGATTTGTCGATAGTCGAGTTCGAACTCGCCGAGAATGTTCGACTGGTCCAGGTGACAATGGAGATCATGAATGAGGTGGTCGCGGCCAATAAAGACCTCATTGCGAAGTTGATGTCTCACCCGGATTCAGCGTTGGTTGACATCGAAGACACGACGATTTTTTGGGGCATTTTCAGCAACCCGACTCTTGATCCATCACTCGGTGCAATCGATGCCTGGATTGCCGCTGGACGTCTTGGGGGGTTAGAAAGCCCCGTGCTTCGGCAACGCCTGGCGAGCGTGCGCGGCAAAGTTGAGGACATTGTCGAAGAACAGCATATTGCCCGAGAAATCGCGGTCCGAGAAATCTATCCGCTCATCAAAGACCAGATTGGTGACATCGGCTCAGTACAAAAGCTATTTAGCGATGGTTTTCACGCAAGGCAGAAAACATCTGTTCAAGCTGTGACCGGTTCGGGAATGGTCTCGGTGCCAAACTCGAATGCACTCCGATTCTTATTGCGCGCAAGAATGATCTGGTATGAGGCGTCGATCTACGAAACTGGGGATTTTCAATCTGAACTTGAAGACATTTTGTTGCTGCTGCAAGACGAGATACGCCGACTGGATAACGGGAAACCAATTTCGCCGCTAGAGCGAACGGTCGCTAAATGACTGGTTGGTCTTGACTGGATTTCGTGTCGTCCAAGCGTCAACAGCGCGCAACCCTGCGGTGCTGTTTGTTGTACGACGATCAGGCAGTCAGATAAAGAATCAGGATGGTGTAGCCGGTGAAAACGACCGACAGCCACTTGAACCACTGCGGCTTCAGAATCATCAGCACCATCAGGCTGCCGCCGAGAAACGGAAACCCATAGGACGGCAGTGGGGGGTTGTTGAACATCGTCAGGTTTACATACGGTCCAATGAGAAAGTAACCGAGCAATGACATCGCCGACACCCGTCCAAGTGAGCGGCTGTGCGCCAGGAAATCCAATTCCGTGTCGTCGCTTATATCGAAGTCCTCTGTCGGCAGCGCAAGCTCAGCGGCTCCGTAAACGAATATTGATCCAATCACCAGGGCGAAGAAGTCGATGATGGACCAGTCCGAAACCAGGCGTAGCTCCCAGCCGACCCACCACAACTGCAGGATATAGATCAAGATACAGGTGCCCCAAAGTACCGTCGCCCAGTGATAAGTCACCCGAGCGTGGGCGCGAACCAGCAGGGCGGCAGTGTGGAGCAGGCGAGCCATCGCCAAGCCCAGCACGACCGAGATGGCGATAAAGATGTATTCGTGTTGGGTCATGCGTGACTTGGTACCTGTGGGCCCGGAGAACCAGCGATCGAGTATACAGCCAGGCAATGGTCCGGACACCGCCAGAAGTCGATGCTCGGTTTGCGTATACTCGCGCCCCTATCTGATGCCGACGCGCAAGCGAGCTTCTTCCAAACAACATGCAGAGCTTCATCAAACGAAATTTCCGATGGATCGCTGGAGGCTTTGCGTTGACGTATTTCTCGAGCTTCGGCCAGACGTATTTTATTTCTGCCTCGATAGCCGAATGGCAGGCCGCATTCGATCTTAGGCCCGGAGAATTTGGTCGTCTCTACATGTACGCCACGCTGGGCAGCGCCGCCTGCCTGCCCTTCCTTGGTCGCCTGGTCGACCATATAGCAGCGGACAAAATGATCGCGTTCGTCGTGCCGGTGCTTGCGTGCGCCACTTTACTGGCCGGGTTCGCGACGTCATTGATGTTGCTGGTATTCGCCATTTTTCTGCTGCGCTTGTTTGGTCAGGGCATGATGACGCACATGGCGCTGACGGCGACTGGCCGTTGGTTTCACGCCGATCGTGGCAGAGCCATTTCATTAGTCGTGTTGGGCCACCAGGGCGGCGAAGCAACTATACCGCTGGCATTTGCGGCCATCACCCTGGCCTATGGAGTGCAGGCGGGATGGTCCGTTGCCGCGCTGGTATTACTGGTCGCAGGCCTGCCATTTTGCTACTGGGCATACAGCGTGCCACGCGAACCACACTCACCGGGCGCCAAATCTGACAAGCCTGTGCGTCATGTGCATAGCTGGACGCGGCGGGAGGTGATTCGTGACCCGATCTTCTGGGTATTGCTCACCGGTGTACTTGCGCCCGGATTTATTGGCACGACTATCTTCTACCACCAGGACTACATGGCGACACTGAATACCTGGCCACCGCAGCTCTTCGCAACTTCCCTGGTGGTGCTGTCGGTAACAACCGTGATTGTTGCCTTGCTCACAGGTTCGGTAGTAGACCGATTTGGTGCGGTCTCAATCTTGCCGTTTTTCCTGTTACCGTTATCAGCCTCTTGTTTGGTGCTTTCGCTCAGCGGACCACCATTATTGTTGTACTTGGTAATGGTGTTGTTGGGGATCAGCTACGGGGTTTCATCTACGTTATTCGGGTCACTTTGGCCCGGAATTTATGGAACGGCGTATCTTGGATCGATCCGAGCCGTTACGGTTTCCGCGGTCGTAATTGCCACGGCAGCAGGACCGGGACTTACGGGAACATTAATTGATCAGGGTTTCACGCTGCCGGAACAGATGCTCTACTTGGGAATCTATTGCCTGGTCGCAACGTTTGCGATGGGCATTGCGGCGGTTTTCCTGCGGCGTCGCGCGGTTGGCTGAACCCGCAGCGGACGGTCATACGGTCTTGTGGATGTCTGCATGAATTCGTAGGCAGCGCCGACTCGGTGCTGCCTGTTTTCTTCATGAGTTAGAATGACGACTTCTTTAGAGGGAGTATATGAATTGAAAATAATAATAGCGACTGCGTTGATGCTGTTCATGTCGGCGTGCGAAAAACCGCAAATAGGAGAATTCGATTTTCCCGAGGGAAAACTTCAACATGTCGTACTTTCTGAAGAGATTGAATGGAAACCGTGTCCACCACATTTGCCGTCAGGTTGTGAAGTTGCTGTCCTGGAAGGAAACCCCCAGGCCGCCGATCTATTTACGGTGCGCTTCAGGGTCAACGACGAGTTTTTTATGCCGCCGCACACGCATCCAAAGGATGAGCGCGTAACGGTAATCAAGGGACAACTGTCCGTTGCATTCGGGGTGAATGGGTCACATGATGATGCGAAACGGTTCGGACCAGGCGACTACTATGTAAATGCCCGAGGCGCGGTTCATTCGGTTTGGGCAGATGAATTGTCGGAACTGCAAATCACCGGCGTTGGTCCCTGGGAGGCGGATTTCGTCGAATAGACTATTAGCTTGCTAACATGCCGGATCATCCCGGCACCGGAGAAACCCTATGATCCGCATTTCCGCCCTTCTGCTCATCACGATCATGGCCCTGACTGGCCATTCGACTGCAATTGCTGATGCGACCCACGACCAAAAAGCCGTATTGATCACTGGCGCCAGCTCGGGTCTCGGGCGGGCTATGGCGGAGACGATGGCCGCAAACGGATATTTTGTTTACGCCGGCGCTCGCAAGGACGAGGATCTGAAAGAACTCAACGCAATCGAAAATATCCAGGGCGTGCGGCTGGACGTCAATAAGCAGGAACAGATCGATGCGGCTGTGAAAACCATCACTGACGCTGGCCGCGGCCTTTATGGCCTGGTCAACAATGCCGGGGTGGTGGTCGTGCAACCACTGATAGAAATTGAAGAGCAGGACTTTGACTTCCAGATGAACGTCAATGTTTACGGTCCATACCGTGTTACCCGGGCATTTGCGCCACTGATCATAGAGTCGAAAGGCCGCATCAGCATCATCGGTTCCATTTCCGGAACGCTGTCATCGGCGACCTGGGGGCCTTACTCCATGACCAAGTTCGCTATGGAGGCCTATGCCGATGCGCTGGCGGATGAGATGAAGTCGTTCGGCGTGGACGTCAGCCTGATCGAGCCCGGAGCCTACCGTTCAAATATTGGCAAAAGTGCTTTGGAGCGGATGGATGAACGCAACCAATCCGCCGATAGCTCACAGCTCAAGACGGCCATGGATGAATCCGTCAACTGGCTGAGTCTTTTTGAGAACGATCATGGCGACCCCGCGGAAGTAGCGGACGCGGTAATGAAAGCCCTGTTCGATGACAACCCCAAACCAAGATACTTGATCGTCCCAACACAGGAACAGGCCTACTGGACCATCAACCGGGCCATCGAGCGTATGGTCGAACAGAACCATGATCAAAAATACAGCTTCGACCGCGACGCGCTTATCGAAATGCTGGATGCTGCGCTGGCAAAACAGTCCGGGGAGGTCGTGCAATAGCCGGTTACGGCCCGGCAAATTCCTCAGAAGCGGACATTGAACCCCGCCATCGGCCCGCTGAGAGCAATATCTGTCGTGAGGTCGCCATCCATGAGTTCTGCTTCCCTGTATTGGTAGCCGAACATGATCCGATTTTGCTGCTCTTTGCCGACGGTGTACGCAAAGTTCATCTGCAGCAGGAAGGTTCTCTCTGTGTCACCGAAACTGACATCACCCCGGGTCAGCAAGCTCCAGCGTTCGGAGAAATCGGAACGATACCGCAGCCCCAACAGCCCGTCGTAGTAGTCTGAGCTCGACTGTATGCTACCAACGGGCGTTCCGTCCTGGGCAAGGCTAAAAGAAAACCGATTATCGGAACCGGTGTATCGCATGCCGGCAACCACATTAAAGGACGTTCCAACACCGGCGGGCCAGTACGCCATACCCGCGTCCAGAAGTACCTGCTCGAATTCCGTATCGATCGTGGTAATCGTTCGCGCAACGGCGTCGGAGGCATTCATGTAGGTCAGGTCGGCAAAGGCGCTCCAGTTGCCTTTGCCGTACTCCACATTGATCATGAAGGCTACGTCAATCTTATCCAGCACGTCGCCAACGCTGATCACCTGGCCACCAATATTGGTACCCCGGTAAGCCAGGTCAATCGTCGTAGTCGGGGCCCAAACATAAGGTGTGATCGACCAGCGCAGAGCATCTGTCTCCTGCGCACGAGCGTTTGGCGCATGCGCAAGCGTGAGCGCAGCACCAAACGCAACGGCTAACAGGGTCGTTCTTGCTGATGAAGTGGCGATCACATCGTGACCCATCAACTTAGCCGACGGGCTCGATCGCCGGGAACTTCCAGGTGCCGTTGAGAATCTCCTCGCGCGGCTGGTAGAGGCGAATTGCGTAGTTCCAGCCCTTGGTGATGGGCAGGTAGTTCTCACTCTTGGGATCGCCGCCAAAACGGATTGTGTAGGAGCCGTCCTTATTCGGCTTGGCAGAGAAGTTGTTGAGGCTGTTTCGGCCGAGGTCGTTGGCTTCGAGATACCCGTCGGCGTTGTAGATCGTGATGGACCAGAACGCATCGACCGGCACGTCTTTGACCGTCACCGCGTGCGGCGTCTTGCCGTCGTTCGCGGCGATGCTGTCGAGCAGGTACATGGCGGCAGTTACGGGTAATCCACCCCAGCCGGCCGCAGCGCCGACCAAGTGGTCGATCGGCCGAACCTCTTCCTTTCTACCAAATGCATAGGTGGTGTCAAAGCCAAGCACGGCCAGGTCGTTGAGCGCCTTGCGGGCAATCGCCAGCTGCTCCGTGTCCCAGTCTTGCGCCTCGAACGGACCCTCGCCGCCACCGCTGATCTCGATCTTGTCCTGGGCCGCATGGGCCTTGGCCAGGTCAGAGGAATCGGCAGCATCGTAGAAGGTGCGCATGCTGATAAAGGCAAAGCCAGTTCCGACGTTATCCTCGGTCAAGGTGTAGGTCCCCGGTTTCGCTTCCACGAAACAGTAATGATCCTGGCTGATCACATGCATGGACATGTAGCGGCCGCCGACCTCCGGCAGAGTGATCGTCACGGGCTTGGACAGGTCCAGCAGCGTCCCGGAGTAAAGCGTATCCTGGTTCATGCG
>JARFQZ010000322.1 GCA_029287515.1 Lysobacterales bacterium | reverse complement strand
ATCGTTCCCGTGACGCCAGAGGCCTGGGCCGCTTACTACCTTAAGCGCTGGTTTCCCGGGCTGATGGGCTGGCTGGCCCGGCGGGAGTGGGTCTGAGCAAAGAAAAAGCGGGCCACCGGAGTGGCCCGCGTGACAAGGCATCGCTGACATCAATAGGCGTACTTGGCTGAGAACTGAACGCGTGTCAGATCCCCGTCAATGCCGCTTTCAACCTCGCGGTTGGCGTACATGAATTCGATACCAAAATCGAGCTTGGGCTGCGGGCTGTAGATCAGGTTGACGTGCACGCTGCCGGCGTTTTTGGTAACGCCTTCACCGGTTTTGTCGGTGTCGTTATCCACCCACAGGTAACCCAGGGTCAGGTTGCTGCGCCATTTTTCACCCCAGAAATGACGGTACGAACCGAACACGCCCGTCGAATCAATGGTGTCGAGATTGTTGTTTTCGTCGATCACTGCACCGTTGGCCGTGTTCAGGCCCATGTAGCGGCCAAGCCCTTTACCCGTGCTGGCCATCCAGCGGAAATCGTCTCTTTCACCGATCTTGAACTTGCCGGACAGGCTGATGCCATAGCCGCTGGTGGAATCCTTGACACCCAGGCCAGCATCCTCAAGACGCAATTGGCGGTAGATGCCGGCAACCGTGAAATTCCCCCAGTCGCGGTTCAGGTTGTAGCGGGCCACGAAATCGGGAAGACGGCTGTCGTCAGCCACGATGCGACCACCTCCACCGTAGGGTGTGACGGTCGTGTTCGAGTTTTCAGCCGCGAGTTGCCAGGGGCCGTTGGTGTAGCGGATCATCATCTGGCGTCCGAATATCGTCGATTCCGCCGGTCCTACAAAATCGAGGTTCTCGGGCAGGGCGCCGACATTGAAAAAGGTCATCCAGGTCTGTCCGAACAGCCACTTGTTGTAGGTAAAGAAGGCATGACGCAGGCGCGGGGCGTATGAATTGGAAACGCGCTCGTTGCCCTGGCCGCTGAGCAGGAAGTCCATTTCGACGAAGGTCGACATTTTCGCGCCGTTGTCGAGATTGTGCGTTGATTTGAAATTGAGCCTGGATTCTTTGGCGTGCAGGTCCAGGTAGCTCTCGCCGTCAACATCGTCTCCGACTGGAACGGTGCCGGGGATGTAAAAGTCACGGCCGGCGCTGCTGCCTGATACGGAACCTCCACTGTAGTCACTGTAAATTACGTCAGCTTTGACATAACCGCCAAACTTGTACGTATGCTTTTTGGCCTTGGCTTCTTCCGCGGCGTGATGTTCTGCCAGCATTTCAGTGACTTTTGCCTCCGCGACCTGCTCCGCCGCCTCCTCGGCGACGACCACGTCCACAACGGCAACTTCCTCCTGGTTTACCAGTAATTGTGTGACCAGTGCCTCCAGTTCGGCTACCCGTGCCTCCAGTTCCTCCACGCGGGTGTTGCCGTCAGCAAGGAGACTGCCTGAGCTGCAACCCAGTGCGGCTGCAACGGACAAACTCAAAAGTGCTTTCTTTATAGATTTACGGGCCATGATAGCCTCTCCCATTAGCCATGTTCGCAGGCGAATCATCCGAAGTTTGGGGATTGGCTGGTATTAGCAATTGGTCTAATAAGGGGTGTCTTGCTTCCCTGCTCCCACAGCTACGCTGCGGAAGGCGGGAGCAGGGAAGCAAGACTCGACTAATGTCTAGGATGACTCGATTTGGGTTTGCTGAGAGAATCAGTCCAATCATGAGCAGGTTACTGGCCATTCAAGCGGACACGGTGATCGTCGCGGACGATCATCCGTTGTTCCGGACCGCGATCAAAGAGGCGCTGGAGGCGGACCAGGGGAAAACCAATTTTCTCGAGGCCAGTTCGTTCGAGAGCCTGCAGGAACTCGTCAGCAATCATAAGGAAGTGGACCTGGTGCTACTTGATCTGCATATGCCCGGCGTGAGCGGTTTTGCCGGGCTGGTTTACCTCTGCAAGCAGTATCCAAGCGTCCCGGTCGTCATTATTTCGGCCAATGAAGATCCGGTAGTCATTCAGCGGGCGCTGGAGCATGGCGCGGCTGGATTCATTCCCAAGTCATCAAGCATCGACACCATTACAGAGGCTATTGCGGCCATCCTGATGGGCGAGATCTGGGCGCCGGACACGACCATCTCCAACCTGCCGGGAAACAACGTTTCGGAGATCGAACTGGCGGAACGAATGGCCCAGCTTACGCCTCAGCAGTTCAAGGTGCTGATGATGATGTCACAGGGTTTGCTGAACAAGCAGATCGCCTATGACCTGGCTGTTTCGGAAGCAACTGTCAAGGCGCACGTCACAGCTATCATGAACAAGCTCGGCGTCAGCAACCGCACCCAGGCCGTGCTGGCGGCCAACCGGTTGTCGGTATCAAACCCCAATACCAGCCTGTAATTTTCTTAGAGGTTTTTGAGCGTATTCGTCATCAGTGCGCGAAGCGCGGCCGGCTTGATGGGCTTGCGCAGCAAGCCGAGACCATGTTCACGAACCAACTCCTCCAACTCTGGAGAGCGGTCCGCGGTGATCACGATTGCGGGCAGCGTCTCGCCTACCAGTTTTTGCAGGTGCTCCATGACATCGAGACCATTGGACTGATCCGACAAGTGGTAGTCCATCAGGGTCAGTCCGGGCTTCCCATGATCCCTGATCTGCTCCACCGCTTGCTGCAGGTCTTCGGCCAGCATGACGTTGCAGCCCCAGCGCGCCAGCAGCATCTCCATTCCGTCAAGAATATCCCTCTCGTTGTCCACACAGAGCACGGACAGGTTTTCCAGCCGCGAAGTTTCTCCAATGCCTGGTTGGGGCAAGGCCTTTTCGTCCAGTTCGCGCCTGACTGCCAAAGGGACCTCCACTGAAAAACAGCTTCCCTGCCCCTCCCGCGATCGCAGGCTCATCCTGTGCCCCAGCATACGTGAAATGCGTTCACAAATCGCAAGACCGAGACCGAGGCCCTTGTCGTCGAGTCGTTGGGCATAATCCAGGCGGTGAAACTCCTGGAAAATCGCTGTTTCCTCGGACTTTGCAATGCCCACGCCGGTATCCCAGACGCTGATTTTCAGTGTGTCGCCCCGAACCTGGCATCCGAGAAGAACACCCCCTTTTTCCGTGTAGCGGATGGCGTTTGCAAGGAAATTCTGGATGATGCGATACAGCAGGTTACGGTCACTGAAAATCCGGTAAGCCCCGGCATGCACGCGCAGTTCAAGATTCTTGTTTGCAGCCAGGGGCTTGAACCGCCTCCTGAGTTGCTCGAAAAGCTCAGGCACCGCAATCAAAACCGGTTCCGGCTGGTACATGCCGGAATCGAGTTTTGAAATGTCCAGCAGGGCGGTGAGCAGTTCTTCAGCGGCTGTCAGGCTGCGATCGATCCGCATCACCAACCGGGCCTGTTCACCTTCCGGCTCCTGTTGCTGGCGCAGGATGGACACGAA
>JARFQZ010000299.1 GCA_029287515.1 Lysobacterales bacterium | reverse complement strand
GCCACCCCCCCTCGGCGTGGCGAGTGTATGGCTGTGCCGTTCTCCGGGATGATCGATCAGGTTCCTTTTCCCGGCATACCACGTGGCGACACCCGTCAGAACGAAGGAGAGAATGCCCGCCAGTGCTACAAAAACCAGGGGTCTCAAGGCTATTCGCCCAGCACGCCGTGAATTTTCTTGGTGGTTCCCCATTTCCGGCAACTCGGGCACTGCCAGTGATGGGTATGACCGCCGAAACCGCAGTGATGGCAGCGGTATTCAGGTTGCCTGGACATCAGCCGGGCCGTGACCGCCTTGAGGATATCGTCGCTTGACTCTGCATCGAGATGCCCTTCGGATTTCAGGTCGATCAGATGGTCCAGGCCCCTGACGGATGGCTTGGAGGCCAGCGTTTCGATCAGGTACTGGCCGGCGGCCGCCCCTCCCTGCTCTTCGGCCAGGTATTCAGTCAACCTGAGGATGAGGGAGATCCCCTTGTACCCTTCCGCCCATTCGACCAGCTTTTGCCGGATTCTATCCGGCTGGCCGGTCCTGGCCCCTGCCTCGACGTAGTCATCGAGCAGTTCGGGAATGTAATCGGGATCGAGTTCCGCAATTTCCTCGAAAAGATCCAGTGCCCTCTGAAAATCCCCTTCATCGGCAGAAATCCGGGCCAGGATAAACCGCGCCCGAATACATCCGGGATCGTGGCGCCTGGCATTCCTCAGTTGACGGCGGGCGCCCTCCCGGTCGTTGTCCGCCAGCAGGGCTTCGGCCATCTCGCAGCAGAACTGGGCCATTACGTCCCCCATGTGTTCCCCGCTGACCTGCTCTAGTTGCTGCGCCTGTTCCAGCGCCTTTTCCCAATCCTTTTCCTGCTGGTAAATGTCCAGCAGACTGCGCAGCGCCGACGGTGTGTGGGTGCCGGTTTCGATCAGTTCAGCAAACAGCCGCTCCGCCCGGTCCAGCAGACCGGCCCGCATGTAGTCCTCGCCCAGTTCCAGCAGTGCCTGGGTTCTCTGTTCGGGCTCGAGCCCGGGCTTGGCTATGATGTTCTGATGAAAACGAATGGCGCGGTCGACCTCACCCCGGCGCCTGAACAGGCTGCCCAGCGCCATGTGGGTTTCAACCGTGTCCTTGTTGACTTCGGCCAATTCCAGGAACACCTGGATCGCCTTGTCGGGTTGTTCGTTGAGGAGATAGTTCAGCCCCTGGAAATACTGGTTGCTGAATAATTGCCGGCTCTTGCTGGATGACCGTTTTTCAAGTGTTCTTGCAAACCACCAGCCGAAATAGACCGCCACCGGCAAAAGCAGGAGCAGAAAAAGCTCAATCATCGGGGGGTCATGATTCCTTGTTTTGGGCTTTGCGCAGCCGGGCCTTCAGCGGCATGACACTGAAAATCCAGCTGATCAACAGCCCGATCACCAGTCCCACGACAAGAACGCATAGTAGCAGGAGCCCCAGTGGCCACTGCATCTGCACCCACAACAGGTCGACACTCACCGTGTCCGAATTGAGCGTACCCACCAGTAAGCCCAGCGCCACGGCCAGAAATGCGGCAATGATAAAAGCAATCCTGTACAAGCTTATCCAGCTCTACGAGTAGTCGACACGCTCGCGAAGTGCTTTGCCCGGCTTGAAGTGCGGTACGTGCTTGCCGGGTAATGCAACCGCTTCGCCTGTCTTGGGGTTTCTTCCCATCCGCGGCGCCCGGTAGTGCAGTGAAAAGCTGCCGAAGCCGCGGATCTCAATGCGGTCGCCACTGGCCAGCGATGCGCTCATCTGTTCCAGTATGGATTTGACACCAAGCTCCACGTCCAGGTGCGCCAGGTGCCTTTGAATTTCCGCCAGTTGATCGATCAGTTCTGATTTAGTCATTAAAAGCTCGCTATATCCCTGATTATTATTGTAATACTTTTTTTTGCTCCGGGGGCTGAAATCAGCCCCCGGTGCAAAATTTCACATCTCCGGGAACAATCAGGAATCCTGTTCCAACTGCTCTTTCAGGAGATCCCCCAGTGAGGTCGTACCACCGGAAGCACCGCTCTGCTTGTACTCTTTAAGCGCTTCGGCAAGCTCCGCGTCTTCCTTGGCCCGGATCGACAGGCTCAGGGTACGGTTCTTGCGGTCGAGGCTGATGAACTTGGCTTCCACCTTGTCACCGACAGAGAGTTCACGCGTGGCGTCTTCAACACGCTCTTCCTTGATGTCGGAAGCGCGCAGGTAACCCTCGACGCCTTCAACCAGTTCGATCACGGCGCCGCGGGCATCAACTTCCTTGACCACACCCTGAACCATGGTTCCACGCGGGTGCTCGGCCATGTAAGTGGCAAACGGATCCTGGTCGAGCTGCTTGATGCCAAGCGAGATGCGCTCGCGCTCGGGATCGACAGCCAGTACCACGGCTTCGACTTCTTCGCCTTTGCGGAAGTTGCGTACTGCATCTTCGCCGGTGTCCTGCCAGGAAATGTCGGAAAGGTGAACCAGGCCGTCGATACCGCCGTCCAGGCCGATGAAGATACCGAAATCGGTGATGGACTTGATACCACCGGAAACCTTGTCGCCCTTGTTATGGGTAGCGGCAAAGGATTCCCACGGATTCGCTTTGCACTGTTTCATGCCAAGCGAGATACGGCGGCGTTCTTCGTCGATGTCCAGAACCATGACTTCAACCTCGTCACCGGTGTGAACCACCTTGGCGGGATTGACGTTCTTGTTGGTCCAGTCCATTTCCGAAACGTGCACCAGGCCTTCGACACCGTCTTCGATTTCAACGAAGCAACCGTAATCGGTGATGTTGGAGACCGCACCGAACAGGCGGGTGCTGACCGGGTAACGACGTGCGAGGTCGTT
>JARFQZ010000251.1 GCA_029287515.1 Lysobacterales bacterium | reverse complement strand
TTTGCGTGCCGTATTGTGCAGTTCCAGGGTCCAGTCGAGAGCAGAATCCCCGCCGCCAAGGATCACGATGTTCTTTCCGGCCAGTTTTTCCGGGTCTCGAATACGGTAGTGAATGTTCCGGCTCTCCCATTCCTGGGCGCCTTTCGCCCTCAGGCGGCGGGGCTGGAATGCGCCCAGACCCGCAGCCAGGATAACCGTTGCCGTATCGAATCGGGTCCCGGCAGAAGTTTCCAGCAGAAACCGGCCGTCTTCAGTCTGTTCGAGCCGGTTGACGGTCTGCCCCAGGTGGAAGTCGGCGTTGAAAGGCTTTATCTGTTCCATCAGCCGGTCGGCCAATTCCTGGGCGCCGCATACCGGTAAGGCAGGTATGTCATAAATGGGTTTGTCAGGATAGAGTTCGGTGCACTGTCCACCGACCTGTTTCAGAGAATCTACTACGTGGGCGTGTATATCGAGCAATCCCAGCTCGAAGACCTGGAACAGGCCGCAGGGGCCGGCTCCAATGATGACTACATCAGTTTTTATCGTCATACCTTGTCTGCCTGGTGCATTGAGATGGATCCGGGTTTTGCACCGGCTCACGATCTGCTAACTTGGGCTGATCTCTCCAGATTCAAGCCATGAGGCTCAAAAATGGACCAGGCAAGAGAAATTCGCCTCGAAGACTCGTGGAAAAAGCGGCTGGGGGACGAATTTTCCCAGGACTACATGATTCGCCTTCGGGATTTCCTGTTGCAAAGAAAACGCGCCGGGGCGGTTATTTACCCGCCGGGCGGGCAGATATTCAATGCCTTGAACTCCACACCGTTCGAAGAAGTGAAAGTGGTGATCCTGGGGCAGGATCCCTATCATGGCCGCGGCCAGGCTCATGGCCTGTGTTTCTCGGTCCAGGACGGCGTGGATATTCCTCCGTCATTAATCAATATTTACAAGGAGCTGGAATCAGACCTGGGTGTTGCCAGGCCGGCGAACGGCAATCTGCAATGCTGGGCAGACCAGGGGGTTCTTTTGCTGAACGCCGTATTGACGGTCGAACATGGCCAGGCAGGTTCTCACCAGGGCAAGGGCTGGGAGCAGTTCACGGACCGGATCGTCAGTGAACTGAACAGCGGGCGTGAAAGCCTGGTCTTCCTGCTCTGGGGAGGCTACGCCAAGAAAAAAGGTTCGGTCATCGACCGGTCCAGGCACCTGGTGCTGACTGCCCCGCATCCCTCGCCGCTTTCTGCACACCGTGGATTCCTGGGATGCAGACATTTTTCGAAAGCAAACCAGTGGTTGGAGCGACACAACAAGTCATCGATAGAATGGACATGATCGCCTCAGCCTGAGAAAACCCTGAGTGCTTGGTCGATGGGCATCCAGTCCACGTGAGCGTCAAAAAACGAGTTGGCCTGGGGCTTGCGGTCTATCGGATCGTCGATGCACCCCATCGCGACGTGGGTTTCGCCGGGCCAGCGTTCGGCCTCGAACAGCATCGTGCTGCCGCAGTCCGAGCAAAATCCGCGCCTTGCGCCGTTGGAAGACTCGTACCAGCTCAGGTGATGGTCCCCCGTGATCAATCTGAAATGATCGCTTTCAAAGCCCACCCAGGTGACGTAACCGGCGCCATGCGCTTTTCTGCACATGCTGCAATGGCAGTGCGCACACCATTTACTGGGCAAGCGAACCTGGAAATGAACGGCGCCGCAAAGGCAACTGCCGTTGACAACGGGGTTATCGCTCATGACATCCTCCTCAGTTCATCAGGATGTAAGAGGCCAGTCTCACCCACATGAGTAACAGGAACAGGCAACTCAGGAAATACGCAATAAAACGGTGTACGACACGGTTGTAAGTGCACTGAACGATGCTGTGGACAATCCGTAAAACCACGAAACCCCAGGCCAGGCGAACCACTAACGGGTCCTGGATCAGTAGCAGCATCATCAGCATCGCCGCCAGGTAGAAAAGCACCGGCATTTCAAACAGGTTTTTCAGGTTGTTGGACGCTGCGGCAGACGTCGTGAGCAGCGTGTGAGCCTCTGCCCGGTCCTTCAATTTCTGGGGATCAATTTTCTTTCGGCTGATTTCCGGGAGGCGTAATGCGAAAAGATAAACCCAGACCACGAAGGTCAGCAATACCATGCACAGTACGGGCAACAGAACCGGGTTGAATGACATCAGCCGTCCTTGATCGGGAAAGGTCATTGAATTTTATCAGATGGTATTTCCGACGGTTAACTTCTTTGCCAGAAACCAGCCAAATAATGGGCCGTAACGAGGTATAATAGGCGATTAACCGATAACCTTCTCAAATGAGGAAAAAAACATGAGCTACCGCCACGTCAAACTCCCTGAAACCGGTCAGAAAATTACGGTCAGCGACAATCGCCTGGTCGTTTCGGACAATCCGATTCTTGGATTCATAGAAGGCGACGGCATCGGTTCGGACATTACCAGCGCGGCCATGAGAGTCTGGAATGCCGCGGTTGAAAAGGCTTACGGGGGAAAGCGCAAGGTCCACTGGGCCGAATTGTTTCTCGGTGAAAAGGCGGCGGGCATCTATGACGGGGACTATTTTCCGTCAGAAACACTCGATGCCATCAAGGAACTGACCGTTGCCATCAAGGGGCCTTTGACGACACCCGTTGGCGGTGGATTCCGCTCGCTGAACGTATCTCTGCGCCAGGAACTGGACCTTTACGCCTGCGTCAGACCTGTCACTTACTTTGACGGTGTGCCTTCACCGATGAAGAAACCCGAAGATGTGGACGTGGTGATCTTCCGCGAAAATACGGAAGATGTGTACTGCGGCATCGAGTACCAGTCGGGAACGCCCGAAAACGAGAAGGTCGCAAAGTTCCTGCGGGAGGAAATGGGCGCAGATTTCTTCGAAGGCGCCGGCCTCGGTATCAAGCCGATCTCACCCTTCGGTTCCAAGCGCCTGGTCCGCAAGGCCATTCAGTACGCTATCGACAACGAACGCGAAAGCGTCACTTTGGTGCACAAGGGCAATATCATGAAGTTCACGGAGGGTGCTTTCCGCAACTGGGGTTACGAACTTGCACAACAGGAATTTCCCGAGCAGACCATCACTGAAGACGAACTCTGGGACAAGCACGACGGCGAAGCACCCGAAGGCAAGATCGTCATCAAGGACCGTATCGCCGACATCATGTTCCAGTTGATGCAATTGCGCCCGGCGGAGTTCGACGTGCTGGCGACAATGAACCTCAATGGCGACTATCTTTCCGATGCGCTCGCCGCCGAAGTTGGAGGCATGGGCATCGCCCCGGGCGCCAACATGGCTGATCATGTGGCGGTCTTTGAAGCAACACATGGCACGGCGCCCAAATACGCCAATCTCGACAAGGTCAACCCCAGTTCACTGATGTTCTCAGGTTGCATGATGTTTGATTACATCGGCTGGCGCGAAGTATCCGCGCTGATCAACCAGGCATTCGCCAAAACCGTGGCTGCCGGCATCGTAACCTACGATTTTGCCCGCCAGATGGAGGGGGCGACTGAAGTTTCGACATCCGGCTTCGCTGACGCGCTGATTGAAAGGCTCTGATCGAATTCAACCGGTCAGCGGGTCAGCGGATGCAATCGGATTTTTTCGGGGCGGTCCTGGACTGCATCATGCAGACGGATCCCGGGTCCAAATGCGAGAGCACAGGCCTCCTGGCGCAATTGTTGAGCCAGGAGGCCCTCGGCCTCTCCGAAAACAGGCCTGTTAAGGCCATAGAGACCCCGGGGCGTCCCGACCACCCTGAACTCGTGGACCCATCCAAAGTTCCCCGCAGAAGGCTTGGCGGCTCTTCCGGCAGGGCGGCGTTGGTCCATGCGATCGCCCACATCGAGTTCAATGCAATCAATCTGGCGCTGGATGCCGCGTACCGATTCCGTGGGATGCCGCTTCAATACTACGATGACTGGATCTCGGTTGCCGTCGACGAAGCCCGGCACTTCAGTATGTTGCAAACCCGCTTGCGTCAAATGGGGCAGGAATACGGCGATTTTCCCGCACATAATGGTTTATGGGAAATGGCTGTCAAGACGGCGGACAGCTGCCTGGTTCGCATGGCGCTGGTTCCCAGGGTGTTGGAAGCCCGGGGCCTGGATGTCACTCCGGGAATGATGAAACGGCTCCTGGCAGCCGGGGATGAGCAGACGGTATCCGTGCTCGAGGTGATCCTGGAAGAAGAAGTCCGGCATGTCGAAATCGGAACACGCTGGTTCAGATATTGCTGTGAACAGCAGGGTAAAGAGCCCTTGTCCACCTTCCTGGCATTGCTCGAAGAGAACTACTCAGGAACGCTGAGAGGCCCTTTTAACCTCGAGGCAAGGTACCAGGCTGGATTTACGAAAGAAGAGATGGCCGCTCTAACGGCGGGTCTTTAAAGCCAAGTGCAGGCATTCCGGCCAGTCAGATTCTGACCGACTCGATGCCATCATCTGAAACCCGAAGAAAGCTGCCGTGATCATACCAGTCGGATAATACGATTCTTTCCATGGTCCGATCGCCCCGTTCCCACGTGTGCCGGGCCGGCCGGTGAGTGTGACCGTGGATCATCCTTGGGACGCCGTGCCTGTCGAAAGCCTCTTCCACCGCCTGCTGGTTTACATCCATGATTTCCATGCTGGCCGAGCGGGTATGCTCTTTGCTCGCTTCTCTTGCCTGCATGGCCATCTGCAGCCGTTCCTCAATGGACAGTGACAGCACACCGGCCTGCCAGTCGGGGTTCCTGACCTGGCGGCGCATGGCCTGGTATTCAACATCGTCCGTGCAAAGGCTGTCCCCGTGAAGCAGCAGGGTGGGCGTACCGTGAAGGTCAATTACAAGCTCCTCCGGCAGGAGTTCCATGCCCGCAAGCCCGGCATATTTCTCGCCTACCAGGAAATCCCGGTTGCCGTGCATGAAGAAAGTTTTGACTCCTTGTGCCCCCAGGGCACCCAGGCCTTTTGCAACGTGCTGCGCGGTTGGGGACAGGGCGTCATCCCCGATCCAGAATTCAAACAGGTCGCCCAGAATGTAGAGTGCTGATGCTTCGGTTGCAGGGCCGGCGAGAAAGGCCGCCAGCCATCCGGTCCGGCCCGGTACGGCGTCTTCCAGGTGCAGATCGGAAATGAACAGCGTGGGTTTCATCAGGGATTGATGATCTCCACGGTTTCGATGACCACGGGTTCAACCGGAACATCCGAGTAGTTGTTAGTGGTCCCCGTGGCGACAAACCGAATACTATCGACCACACTCATGCCTGAAGTCACACGTCCGAAAACCGCGTAGCCCCATTCGCGGGAGCTGCCTTCGCCGACATGGTTCAGATTGGGGTTGTCCTGCACGTTGATAAAAAACTGGGACGTAGCTGAGTGGGGATCATTGGTCCTGGCCATCGCAAGCGTGCCCCGCTTGTTCTGCAATCCATTGCCGGCTTCATTCTGGACGGGCTCACCGGTCGTTTTCTTTTGCATGTCGGGGGTAAAGCCGCCGCCCTGGATCATGAAATTGCCAATCACCCGGTGAAAGATCGTGCCGTCATAAAAGCCGCTGTTTGCGTAATTGATAAAGTTTTCGACTGACAAAGGAGCATTGTCAGCGTAAAGCTCTATTTTGATTTCTCCCATGCTGGTGCGGATGACCGCGGTCGGGTTGGCCTGCGCCAGCAGGGTGCCTGACCACAGCGCGAACGCCAGAAAAATGAAAATTGACAAACGCCCAAGTGCGGTGATGTGCTTCTTCATCATGTGTTTCTAACTACCGTTTTGTTGGTTGAAAACGGAATGATACTGGTGCAATGCGGACCGGGCCAGCATTTTAACGAAATCCGCTGAATCGAGTTGCTTCAAACGCGGTTAAACCACGGATTTATGGTATAATTATCCGATTGAATCGCATGATTTCTGTAACGTGCTTCTCGCCCTGATCTGAAAAATTAAAACTACAATAAATCAAACAGATATGAGTTATTTCGGAGAATTATTCTAAGATGGCTGAACTTGCCAAAGAGGTGCTTCAGGTAAACCTCGAAGACGAAATGCGGCAGTCCTATCTGGACTACGCCATGAGCGTGATTGTCGGGCGTGCCCTTCCCGACGTACGGGACGGCCTCAAGCCTGTTCACCGGCGCGTTCTTTTCGCCATGAACGAGCTGGGTAACGACTGGAACAAAGCCTATAAAAAGTCGGCACGCGTTGTCGGTGACGTGATCGGTAAATACCATCCGCACGGTGATACCGCCGTCTACGACACCATTGTCAGAATGGCCCAGCCATTCGCCATGAGATACATGCTGGTGGATGGACAGGGTAACTTCGGTTCGGTGGACGGCGACGCGCCCGCAGCCATGCGATATACCGAAGTGCGCATGTCGAAACTCGCACACGAGCTGCTGTCCGACCTGGAAAAAGAAACGGTCGATTTCATCCCCAACTACGATGAAAGCGAACATGAGCCCCGCGTGCTGCCCACGCGCGTGCCCAACCTGCTGGTCAACGGTTCCGCCGGTATCGCGGTTGGAATGGCCACCAACATTCCGCCCCACAACCTCAACGAGGTCATCAACGCCACCGTGGCGTTGATTGATAATCCCGAACTGTCGGTCGAACAACTCATGGAGCACCTGCCGGGGCCTGATTTCCCGACGGCGGGTGTCATCAACGGCGCCCTGGGTATTCACGAGGCCTATCACACCGGCAGGGGACGGATTTACGTTCGCGCACTTTCAGAAATTGAAACCAACGAATCTACAGGCAAGCAGGCCATCATCGTTACGGAGCTCCCTTACCAGGTCAACAAGGCCCGGTTGCTCGAGAAAATTGCCGAGCTGGTCAAGGAAAAGAAACTCGAAGGCATTACCGAGCTGCGCGATGAATCCGATAAGGACGGCATGCGGGTGGTGATCGAATTGCGGCGCGGAGATGTGCCCGAGGTCATTCTGAACAACCTGTACAAGCAAACGGCGATGCAAAGCGTATTTGGCATCAACATGGTGGCGCTGGTCGAAGGCCAGCCGCGGTTGCTCAATCTGCAGGAAATTCTGAGTGCCTTTGTCAGGCACCGGCGCGAAGTGGTTACACGGCGTACGCTGTTCGAACTGCGCAAAGCTCGCGGCCGTGCCCACGTTCTGGAAGGCCTCACGGTAGCGCTGGCCAATCTCGACGAAGTCATTGAACTGATCAAGGCCTCGCCCACGCCAGCGGAAGCAAAATCGCGCCTGCTGGCCCGCATGTGGGAGCCAGGCCTGGTTCGCGCCATGCTGGGGCAGGGCGGCGCTGAAACCTCCCGGCCGGAAAACCTGGAGGCACAGTACGGACTGCAGGAAGAGGGATACCAGCTTTCGCCGCTTCAGGCCCAGGAAATCCTCAACATGCGCCTGCACCGGCTCACCGGGCTGGAACAGGAAAAACTGACGAGGGAATATGAAGAGATTCTCGAACGGGTCAAGGCGCTGTTGCTGATCCTGTCGGATCCAGCACAGTTGATGACGGTGATTCGTGATGAGTTGGTAGCCGTCCGCGAGGAGTTCGGTGATGAGCGGCGCACTGAAATCCTTCAGGACAGGCTGGACCTCAGTCTCGAGGACCTGATTACCGAAGAAAACGTGGTGGTCACGCTTTCGCATGGCGGTTACGCCAAGTCGCAGCCCCTGGATCGTTACCGTGCCCAGAGGCGCGGTGGCACGGGCAAGTCCGCCACCAAGATGAAGGACGAGGACTTCATCGAGCGGCTGTTTATAGCCAATACGCATGACATGCTGTTGTGTTTCACCAGTCGCGGGAAGATTCACTGGCTGAAAGTCTATGAACTGCCCCAGGCCAGTCATGCGAGCCGTGGCAAGCCGATCGTGAACCTGCTGCCGCTGGAGAAAGGCGAGCGTGTGAACGCGGTATTGCCCGTCCGTGAATATCCGGACGACCTGTTCGTGTTTTTTGCCACCCGCAGGGGTATCGTCAAGAAGACGCCACTGTCCGATTATTCCCGGCCTCGCGCCAATGGTATCTGGGCTATCGATCTCCCCGGGGATGACGAACTGGTGAATGTCAGCCTGACAGATGGCCAGCAGGACATCATGTTGTTTTCAAGCTCCGGTAAATGCATCAGGTTTGCCGAAAGTGATGTGCGTTCGATGGGCAGGGTGGCCCGGGGCGTCATTGGAATCCGTGTTCCCAAAAATCAGCAGGTTGTTTCCATGCTGGTGCTTGGAGAAGGAGACATTCTCACTGTAACGCAGAATGGCTTTGGTAAAAGAACCAACCCCGATGATTACCCGCGCCAGGGCCGCGGTGGACAGGGTGTGATCGGCATTCAGACTTCCGACCGCAACGGAGCCCTGATATCCGCCATCCAGGTCAGTAGCGAAGACGACATCATGCTGATCTCTGATGGCGGCACACTGGTGCGGACCAATGCCGGCGAAATTTCTACCCTGGGCAGAAATACGCAGGGTGTTACCCTGATTCGCCTGCGCAAGGATGAAAAACTGGTGGGGCTTGAGCGGATAGAGCCGGAAGCAGACGAGGAATCAAACGAGGAAGAAGCCGCGGGCGAGGGCTAGTCCAGCTGTCGGGTGACCAGGAAGGCGCCGCGGATTTGTCCTTCGCTGTAACCGGTGGCCTTGTCGTCCGGGTAGAGTTCATCGAGCCTGGTGCTCACTTCCGGGGCGATGGCTGTTCCGTGGCATTGCAGGCAGAGACCCCCGGTAGGAATCGCTTTCATGAACCGGAATTCCTCGCCCTTGGCGTTTTCGACGGTTTCGTTCCAGGTGAGCGAGCCGGGCGCCTCACCTGACTCCCTGCGTTCGTCGAATGACCGGAGTACATTCAGCTGCCAGTCATTGGCTGCGTTTCCGGGGTTGCGGTTTTTTGCGCTGACCCGTGATTCGTTCATTCCCGTTTTTTTCGAGAGGGTCTCTGCGATCTCGTCGGCTCTTGTGTGACATACGTCAATGGCCGCGATAGCGCCCCCTGACCGCATTGCCTCAACCAGCTCCGACTTCAGTGCCCCGCCAAATGCGGCGGTCGCCTTTTTCGCCTGCTCGATCTCGGTGGAATTATCGTCAGAGGCCAGAAGGAATGCCGGTATCAACAGGGCGGCGCAGAGGCCGGCTACGGTTTTTTTCATGGGTCGATAATGATGTGGCTGTCGAGGATGGTCTCACCGCTCAGGGAATTGGTTACCAGGCACACGTGATCTGATTTTTCGATCAGGCGTTCCGCCTTATGGGTGTCTGAACCGGCCGGTACGTGCAGGGTGACCTTGACATGGTACTCGGTGAAGCGGGTGACGTTATCGACCCGGTCCAGGATGCCGGTGACTTCGCAAAGCACTGCATTCCATTCAAATCGGGAGCCGCGGGCGACTGCTCGAAAAGTCAGTATGAAACAGTCCGCCACCGAAGCCACGAGAAAGGTTTCCGGAGACCACAGGTCTCCCGGTCCGTCAAACTCCGCCGGAGCCAGGGAAGGCAGTGTTTGCAATCCTGGACTGGAGACCGAAATTTCTCCCTCAGCAGGGGCTTGGGCGCTCACCTCGTAACGGTGTGGATAATCTTGCATGGCGATACTTCTAGAGTGTGGAGAGTATGTGTTCAGCGCTACTGACTTTGAATTCGCCAGGCGCTTCGATAAAAAGCTGTGTAACAATGCCGTTTTCGGCGATCAGTGCAAATCGCTGTGATCGAAGGCCCATCCCGAACGCCGTGGCGTCCATTTCCAGCCCGAGTGACCTGGCAAAATCCGCGTTGCCGTCGGCCAGCATCAGGATTTTGTCGGCATTGGCGCTCTTGCCCCAGGCATTCATGACGAACACGTCGTTGACCGCTATGCAGGCTATCGTGTCAACTCCCCCGGCCAGGATTTCATCAGCATGTTCCACGAAACCCGGCAGGTGCTTCGCTGAGCAGGTGGGCGTAAAAGCGCCCGGAACTGAAAAGAGAACGACCTTCTTGCCGCCAAAGATTTCCTCGGTGCTCAGCGTTACCGGACCGCTTTCACGCATCGTCGTCAGTGTGGATTCAGGCAGTTTTTGCCCGGGCTGAATGGTCATATCAGGCAGCCATCGCTTCAGAAATGGCGGTCAACAGAAGGGACGGGTTAACCGGCTTGGTGACGTACTCGCGGGCCCCCTGGCGCAGGCCCCAGGCCCGGTCAGCTTCTCCGTCCTTGCTGGTGACAAAAATGACGGGGATGTGGCGGGTAGCATCTGTCCTGCCCAGTTTTCTTTTTGCCTGGTAGCCGCTCATGCCCGGCATGACGATATCCATCAGGATGACTTCGGGGTTCTCGTCGGTTGCCAGTTCGATGGCTTTTTCACCAGAGTCCGCGGTCAGGGTCTGGTGCCCGCCGCGTTCAACGATTTGCCGCAGGCTGCAAAGCTGCGTTGGTGAGTCATCGACGATGAGAATTTTAGACATGCCAGCTCCCGCTCCCTGCGTAAGATTCATCCCGTGTGTGGCTATTATGCCGTAAATAAATGATATTTGGGAAGATCAATCTTCAATTTCACCAATTTTCACCACGGTTCGCCCGAGCGAACGGCTTTCCATCATGTCATTGAAGACGGGTTCCATGCCGTCAAGGGTGACTTCCCGGGTGATGATCTCATCGAGATGGGCAGGTTTCCATTCGTGGCCCAGGCGATTCCAAAGTGTCCTGCGCATGTCGATATGGCAGTTCGCAGAACTGATTCCGAGGAAGCTCACTCCCCTGAGAATCAGCGGGAATACGGTGGTGTTGAGACCGTGCCCCCCGGCCATTCCGCAACAGGCAATGTTGCCCCACAGGTCGGTGACGGCTGCAATGCCGGCCAGCATGTCACCGCCTACACTGTCGATGCAGCCCGCCCAGCGGGTTCTGTCGAGCGGTTTTTTGCCCCAGTGCAGATCATGGCGCGAAATGCATTGGGTTGCACCCAGGCTTTCGAGCCAGTCGAATTCCCCGGTTTTGCCGGTAATGGCATGGACTTCATACCCGGCCCTGGTCAACAGATCAATGGCGACGGTGCCTACACCGCCGCTGGCACCTGTCACCACGATTGGGCCCATTTCCGGTTCCTGGCCTGCCGCTTCCATGCGATAAAGGCTCATGGCGGCAGTGAAACCCGCCGTTCCAAGCCCCATGGCTTCGCGCATGGTGAGATTCTCCGGCAAAGGTACAACGATGTCGCTGGAAAGCCTCAGGTATTCCGAGTATCCGCCATCGCGCACTTCAGACAAACCGCTGCCATTGGCCAGAACCCGGTCACCGACGGCAACCTGGTCGCAGCTGGATTCGACAACGACCCCGGCCACGTCGATGCCGCCGGCCAGTGGGTAAGTTCTCAGAATCTTGCCCTTTCCGGTTGCGGCCAGCGCGTCTTTGAAATTGACGCCAGACCAGGCGACCTGGATCGTGACCTCGCCTTCACTCAGGTCGTCAATGGCGATGCTTTCAAGCCCGGATCGGTAACCGTCGTCATCGTTATGAATACGGAAAGCGTTGAATTGCGAAGGTATGTTACTCATGGGTAAGTCCTCTAGTTTCCCCGGTGGATGGCGCGGCCATCCAGATGCAAAGCTGCCTCATGTACGGCTTCTGACAGAGTGGGGTGGGCGTGCACGATGCGCGCCAGGTCCTCGCTGGCGCCCTGGAACTCCATGGCGACCACGCATTCGGAGACCAGTTCGGAGGCATTTGCACCGAAGATATGAACACCGAGAATTTCATCCGTTTCCGCATCGGCAAGCATCTTTACCATGCCCGAGGAATGACCTCCCGCCAGGGCGCGCCCGTTGGCGGCGAAGGGGAACGAACCGGTCTTGTAATCGATGCCGGCAGCCTGCAATTCCTGTTCGGTTTTTCCGACCCATGCAATCTCCGGGTCGGTATAGACCACCCAGGGAACCGTATCAAAGTGGATGTTCGCCGGCTTGCCGGCAATGAGCTCAGCGACGGCAACCCCTTCTTCCGACGCCTTGTGAGCCAGCATCGGGCCGCGAACGCAGTCACCGATCGCCCAGACACCCGGCACCGAAGTCTGCGACTGCTCATTGACGTCGATCTGTCCTTTTTCCGTCAGCTTCACGCCACAATCCTCGCTCAGTAAGCCGTCGGTATAAGGTTTTCGCCCGACGCTGACCAGCAGGCGTTCGAAAGTGTGCTGGTGTTCTCCCTTGGCGTCTTCAATGGTTACCTTCACTTTTCCATCCTCGACACCGGCGCTTTTGACCATGCTGCCAAGGTGAATTTCCAGCCCCTGTTTCTTGAATTCACGAAGCGCCTGTTTGCTGATGTCCTTGTCCGCCAGCGCGAGAAAGTCCGGCAGGGCTTCCAGTAAAGTTACTTTCGACCCGAGGCGGTTCCACACTGAGCCGAGTTCGAGGCCGATGACCCCGGCTCCGATCACGCCAAGCGTATCGGGAACGTGATCGAAATCGAGCGCGCCGACATTGTCGACAATGTATTCACCGTCGAAAGGCACGCCGGGAATTTCGATCGGCACCGACCCCGAGGCGAGAATGATGTTTTTGCCATGGAGAGAGATCGTATCGCCTTCATCTGCCGGTGTGATCTCAACTTCGAGACCGGTCTTCAGCTTTCCCGTGCCATGAAAAAAACTGACCTTGTTGCCCTTGAGCAGCTGGCTGACACCGCCGGTCAGTTTCCTGACCACCCCGTCTTTCCGGGCAATCATTTGCGGGACATCGATCTGGGCGTCGCTGACGGTGATGCCGTGTGCCGCATAGTCGTGTTGAACATGGTGAAAGTGCTTGCTCGAATCCAGCAGGGTCTTGGAGGGTATGCAGCCGACGTTAAGGCAGGTGCCGCCCGGCGACGCCTTGCCATCTTTACCGGTAAACGCGTCGATACAGGCGGTTTTCAAACCCAGCTGGGCCGCGCGAATGGCTGCCACGTAGCCGCCGGGCCCGCCGCCAATCACGATTACATCGAATTTATCAGACATGCGAAATTTCCTTTACAGGCCCAGTAGCAACCGGGCCGGGTCTTCCAGGGTTTCCTTGACGGCTACCAGGAACTGCACCGCGTCCTTACCGTCGATCAGGCGGTGATCGTAACTGATTGCCAGGTACATCATTGGCCGCGCGACGATTTCACCGTCCACAACCACCGGTCGTTCCTTGATCGTATGCATGCCCAGAATGGCACTCTGCGGCGGATTCAGCAGCGGGGTGGAAACCAGCGATCCGAAAACGCCGCCATTGGTGATGGAGAAAGTACCGCCCTGCAGGTCTTCCAGCGATATCGAGCCATCGCGGGCTTTCTGGGCAAAATGGTTGATGTTCTTTTCTATATCCGCGAGCCCCATGCTTTCAGCATTTCGTACGACCGGCACCATCAGGCCGCGCTCTGTGGATACGGCGATGCCGATGTCCTGATAGTTGTGATAGACGATTTCGTCTCCATCGATGGAGGCATTGACTACCGGATGCTTGCGCAGGGCTTCGCAGCAGGCCTTAACGAAGAATGACATCAGGCCCAGCTTGATACCGTGCCGGTCGATGAACTGATCCTGGTACTTGCGGCGCAGGTCCATCACGGCTTTCAGATCGACCTCGTTGAACGAAGTCAGGATCGCGGCGGTGTTCTGGGCCTCTTTCATCCGTTCCGCCACGCGGCTGCGCAGGCGTGTCATCTTCACGCGCTCTTCCAGCCGGGATCCGCCGCCCTTGATAAAGTTCAGCACGTCGCCCTTGGTTACCCTGCCGCCTCGGCCGGTACCCTCCAGGCTGCCCGGATCAACGTTTTCTTCCTCGGCAACCCGGCGCGCTGAAGGGCTGAGCTTCGGTGTATCCGCCGTCGATACAGCGGGTTCTGCAACCGCTGGAGCAGCAGGCGCCTCCGCTTCAGTTGGCGGTGATTCTTGCGCAGGGGCATCAATGGCGCCTTCCTCGATGATCGCGATCACGTCATCGCTGTTGACCGTGTCGCCCTCAGAGGCCTTGATCTCCTGTATGGTGCCGTCGGCCGGCGCCGGAACCTCCAGCACGACCTTGTCCGTCTCCAGGTCCACCAGGTTCTCGTCCCGCCGGATCGTATCCCCCGGCTTTTTGTGCCAGCCTGCAATGGTGGCGTCTTCTACTGATTCAGGTAAGACAGGTACTTTTACTTCGATCGTCATTGACTTGATCCCATTTGTTCTCAGTTGGCGGCCGGCATGATGGCTTCATCGACAAGTTGCTGCTGTTCTTCCAGGTGTCGCGTGTAGTAGCCCACGGCCGGTGAGGCCGAGTGCGGGCGTCCCACGTATTTCAGGGTGTGCCGGTCGGATAGACAGGCCTGCAGGTGATGGCGTATCTGGTACCAGGCCCCCTGGTTCTGCGGTTCTTCCTGGCACCACACCACTTCGGTGGCGTTTGGAAATTCGTTCACGAAACCGCGCAGATCATCTTCAGGGAACGGGTACAGTTGTTCAGCACGCATTACAGCGACCGAACGGATGTTCTCGGCATCCCGTTTCTCTGCCAGCTCGTAATAGACTTTACCGGAACAGAAAACCACCCGTTTAATCTCGTCCGCATCACCCGGGCCTCGATCGCCGATGACTTGCTGGAAACGGCCCTGGAAGAGCACTTCCAGTGCACTGGTGGCCGCTTTGCTGCGCAAAAGGCTTTTCGGTGTCATGACGACCAGCGGCTTGCGTGTGGGTTGCAGCATCTGGCGGCGCAGCAGGTGGAACATCTGGGCCGGAGTGGAGGGGACGCACACCTGTATATTGTGGTTCGCGCACAGCTGCATGAATCGCTCCAGCCGTGCGCTTGAATGCTCAGGGCCCTGGCCTTCATAGCCGTGAGGCAGGAAAAGGGTGAGCCCGCAAAGACGACCCCACTTGGCTTCGCCGGACGTGATGAACTGGTCGATGACCACCTGGGCGCCATTGGCAAAGTCTCCAAACTGCCCTTCCCAGATGACCAGTGTTTCCGGTGCTGCTGTCGCGTAGCCGTATTCGAAAGCGAGGACGGCCTCTTCCGACAGCAGCGAGTCGATCACGGACACCGTTCGTTCCGGATCTATATGTTTAAGGGGTATGTAGGTGCTGGCGTCAACCTGGTTGTGCAAAACGGCGTGACGGTGGAAGAACGTGCCGCGGCCAGCGTCCTGTCCTACCAGGCGCAGGCGCTTACCGTCTTCGATCAGGCTGGCATAGGCCATCGTTTCAGCAAAACCCCAGTCCAGCGGCAAGTCGCCGGCCGCCATCTTTTTGCGGTCTTCCATGATGCGCTTGACGCGGTTGTGGAGTTTGAATCCGTCAGGAAGGGTCAAGAGCTGGTCTGCAAGGCTGCGTATTTTTTCCAGCGGGATGGCCGTGTCGATGTCACAGGGTTCATCGACGTGATCGAAGTTGTGCCAGTTCGCGGCGTACTCGTTGGTCCGGGGTTCGGTTTCGACATCCGCCACCTGCTCTCCCCGGTCAAGGTGTTCACGGTAGTCATCCATCATTTTCTGGGCCGTGCCGGCTCCGATCAACCCGCTTTTGGTCAGCTGGTCCGCGTATTTCTGCCGGGTGGTTTTCATGGCGCGGATCTTCTTGTACATCAACGGCTGGGTAACTGCCGGCTCATCCGCTTCGTTATGGCCGTGGCGGCGGTAACAGACCAGGTCGATCACCACGTCCCGTTTGAACCGCGACCTGAAATCACAGGCGATCTTCATGACGTGATGGACGGCCTCGGGGTCGTCGCCGTTCACGTGAAAGATCGGTGCGTGAATCATTTTCGCAATGGTCGTGCAATACAGCGTGGACCGCATGTCGTCCGGGTTGCTGGTGGTGAAACCGATCTGGTTGTTGACCACGATGTGCAGAGTGCCGCCAACCGCAAATCCGCGGGTCTCCGACATCTGGAACAGCTCCATCACGACTCCCTGGCCGGAAAACGAGGCGTCGCCGTGGATCAGGATCGGCATGACCTTGTCGTGATTGTTGTCTTTACGGCGCACCTGGCGCGCCCTGGCCGAACCGAGCACAACCGGGTCCACGATCTCCAGGTGGGACGGATTGAAGGCCATGGCCATGTGCAAAGGGCCGCCCTTTGTCTGGATGTCCGATGCGAACCCGAGGTGATACTTCACATCACCCGAGCGCAGGGGGTTCTGTTCGTTCAGATTGCCTTCGAATTCCGCAAACAGCATCTCCGGAGACTTGCCGAGTATGTTGACCAGCACATTCAGCCGCCCGCGGTGCGCCATGCCCATGACGACTTCTTCGACGCCGCGCTCCCCGGCATGCAGCATGATTTCGTGCAACAGCGGGATCAGGCTGTCGCCACCTTCCAGAGAAAACCGCTTCTGCCCCACGTAACGCGTATGCAGATACTTTTCCAGCCCTTCCGCGGCCGTCAGGAAGTGAATAATCCGCAGGCGTTCCTCGTCGTTGACGTCGTAGGCGCCGCCACCCGATTCAAGCCTTTCCTGCAGCCAGCGGCGCTTGGCGGTGTCGGTAATGTGGACCGATTCGACACCGATGCTGCCGCAGTAAACGCGCTCGCACAGGGCAATGATGTCGCGCAACTTCATCTGGTCCGGCGCAAACAGGGCCGCCGTGTCGAAATAACGGTCCATGTCCCCGGCATGAAGATCGTGGTAAGCCGGGTCGAGATCCTCTACCGGTGCATGGTGGGGTTGACCCAGTGGATCCAGGTTCGCGACTTCATGCCCCCGGATCCGGTATGCCGTGATCAGTTTCACGACAGCGGCTTCCTTGTGCTGGGAATCCTCGGTGCTGGACGTGCCGACAGGGGGCAGGCTGCCCAGCAACCTGAACTTTTCCTGCACGTCGAGGTGGCCCGACTCCGAATCTGCGCCGCTCTGAAGCGTAGCGAACAATTCCGCCCAGTGGGCAGGAACACTGGAAGGGTCTTCCAGCCAGTCTTCGTAGTACCCCTCGATGTAGGCGGCGTTGCCACCCGACAAGTGAGACGACTTGTAAAATTCCTGCAGCTTACGCTTCACGCAATGTTCCGTTTTGGGCCAATAGGATTCCGGGCTTTAAAGTCAAAAAACGCCGGAACCTCGCGACTCTCCGGCGTAAGCGATCATTATAACTGTTCAACGTAGAGATGTCCCCGGTTCAGCAGTTCGCAAAGCAGTTCGAGATCACTTGCACTCGTGCCCGCCTTCAGCCGGGAGAGAAGTCCGGGGTCGCAGACGGTTTCCGCCAGTGCGGCCGGGCAGGGAAATTCTGTGCCTGCGGCGAACAGGCTCGCCCCATCGTCATGTTGCAGCCAGAGCAGCCGGGTCCATGGGTTATGTTTCAGTGAGCCGCCATTTTTCAGGACTTCCCCGAGCGAAGATGGGTCGAAAAGGACATCAGGCGGGGCCGGTTTGTGCGCCAGCCGGTATGACGACAGAAACGATCCCAGGAACGAGCTGAAACCCGGGCTGCCCGCACCGGTAGACTGGAAGAATTGCTCGAAACGGGCGATGGCGTCAGGGCCGACCCGGCCGGCGCATCGGGACACTTTCAAACCGCGATCCCGGTACCGGCCGCCATCGCCGGGCTGTTCAGCGGACCATTCACCGAAAGCCTGGAACAAATCCGCTGCACTCGGCGCCCGCATACCCACGGACCAGGTCATGCCGCTATTCAGCGCAACGCCGTGATGAGCCACACCCGGGGGAAGGTAGAGCGCGTCGCCGGGTTGCAGGGTCCATTGCTGTTCGGGTGTGAATGAGCGCATGACGTTCAGTTCGCAGTCCGGCAGAAGTTCGTCTTCGTACGAATGGGCGATAGCCCAGGTCCTGCTGCCTTCCGCCTGGATCAGGAACACATCGTACTGATCAACGTGTGGTCCAACTGAACCTCCGGGACCTGCCACGCTGGCCATCAGGTCGTCGATCCGCCAGCGGGGAATGAAATCGAACCTGCTCATGAGCCCGGACAGGGGCGGATAGTGTTTTTCGACATCCTGTACCAGCAGGGTCCAGTTGCATTCAGGCATTTCAGCGAAGTCAGCTTCGGAAAACGGGCCGTATCGCAGTTGCCAGTCGTGCTCGGGATAACTGCCCGTAATCAGCCGGGACTCTGCGAGTTCTTCGCAGGCCAGCCCGGCGATGTCATCCCGGTCCAGTTCGGGCTGGAAATCGGCAAAAGCCTGCCGTATCAGCAGAGGCTTTCTCTGCCAGTAGCCATCGAGAAACTGCTGTGGTGTCAGGCCGCAGTGACTGAACATCGTGGCCGGGCTATGAATGATCGTCTACCGTGCCGGCCATCTGTTCCGCGTTTCCGGTATACCGGCCGGGTGTCAGTGCGAGCAGGTTTTTCCGGGCCTCGTCGGGTATGTCGAGGCCGTTGATGAAGGTTTCGAGGTCAGCTGCGGTGATCTGCTTACCCCGCGTCAGCGTCTTCAGCTGCTCGTATGGGTTTTCGATCCCATAGCGTCGCATGACGGTCTGGATGGGCTCCGCCAGCACCTCCCAGCTTGCGTCCAGGTCCTCGGCCAGCCTGGCCTCGTTGACTTCCAGCTTGGAGAGTCCTTTGAGTAATGACGCCATCGCGACCATGGAATGGCCGTAAGCCGTTCCTATCGCGCGCAGAACCGTGGAGTCAGTGAGGTCCCGCTGCCACCGGGAAATCGGAAGTTTCAGCGCAAGATGATCGAGCAGGGCATTGGAAAGCCCCAGGTTGCCCTCGGCATTCTCGAAGTCGATCGGGTTGACTTTGTGCGGCATGGTGGACGAGCCGACTTCGCCCTCTACGGTTTTCTGGCTGAAATACCCGATCGAGATATAGGACCAGATGTCCCGGCACAGATCGATCAGGATGGTCTGGTAACGGATCATCGACTGGAACAACTCCGCCATCCAGTCGTGCGGTTCTATCTGCGTGGTGTAGGGGTTCCATTGCAGCCCGAGTGATTCCGTGAACTTTTGCGCCAGTTCCGGCCAGCCGACCTCCGGGTAGGCGGAAAGGTGGGCGTTGAAATTACCCACGGCGCCGTTGATCTTGCCCAGGCACTGCTGGTCTGACATCTGGCTTGCCTGGCGTCTGAGACGATGAAGCGTATTGGCGATTTCCTTGCCAAGGGTCGTCGGAGAGGCTGTCTGTCCGTGTGTGCGTGACAGCATCGGCTGACCGGCATGCACACGGGCCATCCGGGACAGCTCATTATCGATTTGCTGAAATGTGCGTGACATGACATCGTCATGCGCATCCCTCAGCATCAGCGCGTAGGACAGGTTGTTGATGTCTTCTGACGTACAGGCGAAATGCAGGAATTCCGAATGGGCGGAAAGTTCCGGAATTTGCGCGAACCGTTCCTTGAGGAAATATTCCACGGCCTTGACGTCGTGGTTGGTTACAGCCTCGATTTCCTTGACCCGGCCGGCCGCCGCTTCATCGAAATCCGCGATCAATTGGTCAAGGAACGTTTTTGCCCCTTGTGACAGTTCCGGCAATTCCGGAACTCCGGGGTGCCCCGCCAGGGCCTGGAACCAGCGGATCTCAACGATCAGCCTGCGGTGAATCAGTCCGAATTCACTGCATACCGGTCTGAGGGGTGCTGTTTTGCCGGCATAACGGCCGTCAACGGAAGAAAGAGCGGTAAGGCTTGAAAGGTTCATGGACTTTCGCATTAAATGGTTGGGCCAAACCATCATTCTCTCACTCTTTATGACCCACTCCAAGATCAGGGAACCCTATGAACAAAAAATATCGAACGGATCGTGACAGCATGGGTGAAATCCAGGTGCCTGAAGATGCGTTATGGGGTGCGCAAACCCAGCGGGCACTGCAGAATTTTCCGATAAGCGGCCAGCCCATGCCCCTGGCATTCGTCCGGTCGCTGGGCCTGATCAAGCAGGCTGCAGCGATGGTAAACCACGACCTGGGGCTGCTGGATGAATCGCGTGCGAAGGCGATCGCCAATGCGTCCGCGAAAGTGGCCTCGGGCGAAGTGGCTGACCAGTTTCCGGTTGACGTGTTCCAGACCGGGTCAGGCACCTCCAGCAACATGAACGCCAACGAGGTGATTGCTACGCTGGCGGCGAGGGAATGTGATGCTGAGATCCATCCCAATGACCATGTGAACATGGGGCAGAGTTCGAACGACGTTGTTCCTTCAGCGATCCAGGTTGCCGCCACGCTGCTGGTCAGGCAGGAGCTGATCCCTTCCTTGCTCCATCTCGCGGAAACCATCGACATCAAGGCCGAGGAACTCGAGAATGTCGTCAAAACCGGGCGAACTCACCTGATGGACGCCATGCCGGTGACCTTCGGGCAGGAACTGGGTTGCTGGTCACAGCAGATTCGGTCGAACATCAAGCGGATCAGGAGTGCGATAAAACGTGTTCGGCAGCTTCCCCTGGGAGGTTCCGCGGTCGGCACAGGCATCAATACCCACCCGGAATTCGGGGGCAGGGTAGCTGCCAGGCTGGAGCGCTTGACGACAGTCAAATTCAGGGCGGCTGAGAACCCTTTCGAGGGCATCAGTTCACAGGACGCGTCGGTTGAACTTTCCGGTCAGTTGAAAACCCTGGCGTGCAGCCTGATGAAGATTGCCAATGATCTGCGCCTGATGAATTCCGGGCCGCTGGCGGGTATCGCGGAAATCGAATTGCCGGCGTTGCAACCGGGTTCTTCCATCATGCCCGGAAAGGTCAACCCGGTTATCCCGGAATCTGTTTGCATGGTTTGTGCACAGGTCATGGGTAATGATGCGGTGATCACGGTGGGCGGGCAGTCGGGCCTGTTCCAACTGAACGTCATGATGCCGGTCATCGCTCAGAACCTTCTTCAGAGTATCCATATCCTCTCTACCGCCAGTGGTGTGCTGGCTGACAAGGCGATTTCAGGTTTCACTCTGAAAATGGAAAGCATCGAAGCGGCGCTGGAGCGCAATCCGGTGCTGGTTACTGCCCTGAACCCGGTCATCGGTTACGAGTTGGGGGCCAGGGCAGCCAAACAGGCTTACGAGCAGGGCCGTCCCATCAGGGAAGTTGCGGAGGAACTGACCGGTTTGTCAAAGAAGGAACTGGAAAAATTGCTCGATCCATTGCTGCTCACCAAGGGTGGCATCCCGAAGTAAGCTGAACCCGGTTCACTGCAGAAAAATACCACCGGAAGATGCTTGACTAGCTCTCCGTGGCCCGGTGCCTGAGCCACAGTGCACCGGCCAGGAAGACGGCCGCTACCACCAGGCCTGACAGCATCTGGACAGAAAACAGCCGGTCCAGCATGTTGGTCAGGGTCACCGCGTGATCGAAGTCTCCGGTCAGGGAGATTCCCAGCGACAGGCCGCCCTGGCCGTCATGCATATCGACGAACAGGATGGCCGGGCTGTTGGCGATCCAGTCGCCGATCAGGCCGAACAGGCTGGTATTGAGCGTGAACGTTTTCAGGAACGTGATCCAGATCTGCAAAATGGCGAATATGACCGGCGGCAAAACGGCAAACAGCAGGGGGATTCGCGGGGCGAACGCCGATACCAGCAACAGCCATCCGTGCAACGGCAGGAACCAGATGGAAGCCGCCAGGTAGCTGGCCAAAACCATGGCCCAGGCCTTGAAAGGGTTCACGACTGAAAGGAACAATGTCCAGGGGTTCTCTCCCACGGACAGCACCATCAATGATGCGATGATGGCCATCAGTATCTGCGTCAGGATGAACACCGCCCAGAAAATCAAGGGAGCCAACACCATGGCGGTAATCAACTTGGATGCGATGGTTAACGTGTCGCTGGCCGGCAGTGACTTCCAGAACAGGATGCTGCGGTCTTTGCGATCATCATACAGCGCACCCAGCAGGTAGAAAAACACCACGAATGCCAGGACCACGGTGAAAAGCAGTGAGCTGCCCAGCAGAACTTCGTAACCGTGCGCGGCCCGGAGTTCTTCCGGCTGTGAAGCCAGCAGCCGGATAGCTTCCCTGAATGTGTACATCTCGTTATCGAAATGTGCGGTCGTGAACAGGCCCATCAACAGGAATGCGATGTAAATTCCCCCGATGACCAGGGGAGTGGTGCGCAGGGCGCCTTTGTTTTCCCAGAATTCGCGACGGACGAGTGCGATGAGGCGGTTCATGACTGGCCTCCTTTCATCGTGGCCACGAACAGGTCGGCGACGCTGGGCGTATGGATTTCTCCGAGGCCGGACAGTTGCTCCCGGTCGACGCTGTCATAAAGAAATATATGTCGCCCGAACAGTTCGCGTTCGTACAAGGGGTTCAGGCTCCTGGCCCGCTCGGCCTGTTCCGGGCGAACCATCAATTCGAGGTACCGCCTCTCCACCTCTTCCATCGAAGACTCCAGTGCAATTTTACCGTCCTGTATGAACACGAGGTCGGTCAGGATATGTTCCACTTCCTCGACCTGGTGGGTGGTGATCAGGATGGTGCGCTCCTCGTCGAAGTAGTCGTTCAGCAGGCTGGAATAAAACTGTTTGCGGTACAGGATGTCCAGGCCGAGTGTGGGTTCGTCCAGGACCAGCAGTTTCGCGTCGATGGCCATGACCAGCGCCAGGTGCAGTTGTGCCACCATGCCCTTGGAGAGCTGTTTCACCTTGTGGTCCTGCGTGATCTTGGTCTGGCTCAGATATTCCATGCAGGTCTCGCGCGAAAAGCCTGAATGCAGTTTCTCGGTGACATCGATCAACTGCCAGACACGCGCCCAGCGTGGCAGAACAGCGACATCGGCAATAAAACACACGTCTTCCATCAGCGAAGCCCGGTCGCGTGAAGGGTTTTTACCGAGCACGGACAGGTCACCTTCGAATGTCGCCAGGCCGAGAATGGCTTTCAACGCAGACGTTTTTCCGGCGCCGTTCGGGCCAATCAGGCCAACGATTTTACCGGGAGGGATTTCAAGGTCAATGTGGTCGACGGCCGTTGTACGCCCGTAGCGCTTGGTCAGTCCGCGTGCAGAAATAATGGGTGTCATCAGCTGTCACTCTCTTCGGTTTCAGCGGTTTTCAGCAGGTCCTCGATGTCAAGGCCCAGTTGTTCGATGCGACTCAGCATGGCGGGCCACTCCTCGTTCAGGAACTTGTTGCGTTCCGATGTGACCAGGCTTTTGCGCGCCCCTTTGCAAACAAACATGCCCAGTCCGCGACGTTTTTCCACCAGCCCGTCGTCTACCAGGGCCTGGTAGGACTTTGAAACGGTAATCGGGTTGAGGTGGAATTCAGAAGCCACTGTGCGAACCGAGGGCAGGGCCTCACCTTCGGAAAGCGTGCCATCAAGGATCATGGCAACGGTACGCTCCTTCAGTTGCCAGTAAATGGGCTGGCTGTCGTTCCAGTGACCGGACATTTGTCTACTTGTTTCTGAAAAGGAAAAGGCTGACTTTAAAACCCCTTGAATGGAGTTTCACCGGCGAACTCTTTTCCGTGGTGACGCCAGCCAGGGTTGATTCGTCAGTGTTTGAAAGCAGTGTTGAATTACTCATACCGGCAAGCGATGTGACGATCAGCAGCAGCGCGGCAAACACTGCCAGGCGGTCTGAAATTCGGGAATTCTGTTTTCCGGTTAATCGCAACATGGTCATTTCCGCGGTCAATTTCCGTCTTGGTTATAGAGTGTTGTAGTGAAGTATAACACCATGACCGCAAAATGCAAGTGTTGACTTTATCCTGGCACGGAGCGACTCCCCAGCCAGGCCAGGCCGAGTGCAATGGCCAGCGGAACCAGGCGTTCCACCCAGTCACCGGGTGAGTCCACTGTCCAGCTCAAAGTGACCGTCAGCAGGAAGCCGGTTGCAAGGGTCGCGATACGCCAGGCCGGGCGGACCGGGCCACGCCACAGCGAGACGACCAGCAAAGGGCCAAAAGCGGCGGCCAGCGCCTGCCAGGCAAACAGCACCCGGTTGAATATCCGGTCCGGAAAACCGATGGCAAGCGCGATAGCCAGCAGCCCTATGAGCAGCACCACCCACCGCGCCCGGGCGAGGCCCTTTCCCGGTTCGGCGTGATGGTCGCTCAGGTCGTGGCTGACGCTGGAGGCGGCAACCAGCAGCTGGCTGTCCGCGGTGGACATGATGGCGGACAGGATGGCTGATACCATCACGCCCGCCAGCATCGCGGGCAGGAGCAGCGTGGCCAGAACGAACAGCAGTTGTTCTCCATCCCCCACGTCATCGACCAGCAGGCGCCCACACCAGCCAAGCAAAACCATGCCGGTGTAAATTATACAAGCCCAGGAAAGGGCGATCCTGCGACCCCGTACGATGGCCTGTTGGTTTTCAATGGCCATGAATCGATTGACGACGTGGGGTTGCCCGGGATAGCCCAGCCCGATTCCGAAAAGGCCGCAGACGAACCCCACGGCGGCGGGCAGGGTAGCCTGGCCGGTCCAGAGGCTGAAACCGCCGTTGTCATCACCCACCAGGCCGTCCAGCAGAATGGCGGGCCCGCCAACCGCCAGGATGGCAAGGGCTGGCAGTAAAAGGGAGCTCAGGGCCATCAAAATCCCCTGCACGCTGTCTGTAACGCTTGCGGCCCAGAATCCACCCAGCCATACATATAAAAGGACAACTGCGGCCCCGACCATGATGGCTGTGTTCTGGTTGATCCCCAGCACACTGGCGAACGTGGTTCCCGCGGCCTGAAACTGGGCGGCGATGTAAAAGGTGAAAGAAAAAAGGATCACCGCGGCTCCCATCCGCATGATAGTCCGGCGCGCCGGATCTCCCCTGGGGCCGGCTATGAATTCAGTCAGGGTTAATGCTCCATTTCGCCGGCTTTGTTCGTGGAGACGGGGTGCAATCAGGTACCAGTTGATCAGAAACCCGCTGATGGTTGCCGGAATGAGCCAGATGGCAGGCAGGCCCCAGGCGAAAGCCGCGCCGCTGACTCCCAGCAGGCTCCAGGCCGACGACGAACTCGCGGAAGCGCTAAGCGCGGCGATGGCAGGCCCGAGCTTGCGGCCCCCCAGGTAATAATCTTCGCTGTCGGTATTTCTTCTGCTTGCCCACCAGCCGATGCCAAGCATCAGGACCTGGTAAAAGATCAGGGTTGTCAGGACGCCATTCACTTCGGAAGGATACCCTTCACAGCCCAGATCGTCATCCGGTGAACTTGACGCAACACATCGGTGGAAATTATATTTATTGAACGATCGGTAAATAAAAGGGTTTTGCTGTGACAGCGATCAAGAGGAGGCCTCGGGATGCCGAGGCAACACGTACCCAGATTCTGGACGCGGCTGAAAGCCTGTTTGCCGCCCAGGGATTCGGCTCGACTTCACTGGCGCAGATTGCGCAGAAAAGTCATTCACACAAGAGCCTCATACTGCATCATTTTTCCAGCAAAGACGGTCTCTGGCAGGTGGTGAAAGAGCGACGGTTCAGTCATTTTGTCGAGGAGCGTAAATCCCTGTTCAGCAGGGGTGGGGTCACTTTGGAAGAAATCCGTAATTCTGTCAGGGCCTATTTTGAGCTGTTGAAAAACGACCCGGTGCTGGTGCAGTTGCTTACCCGTGCAGAGCTGGAACAGGATTTGAGCTGCAGCCAATACGATGAAAAGCGGCTCGCTCCTTTCGTGGAGCGAATGCGGGAAGCACAAAAGACCGGTTTGCTGCGTTCCGATGTGCCGCCTGCGCACCTCCTGCTGATCGTCACCAATGTCATCACACAGTGGTTTGAGGCCAGGGCCATGTTCGCCGGCTGGAGCGAGCTGGAAGGAGAGGACCTGGATTCCTCTTTTCTGGAAAGTGTCGAAAAAGTCTTTTTTGAGGGCGCACAGAAATGACCCGTTTGATACTTCCGGTGCTTTGTATCTTTTTGATCACCGCTTGTGATAAAGCCGATGTTGCCAATGAGCCGTCGGCTCAACCGGTCCGGACGGTAGTTGTTCGGGAGGGGCGTTTGAACCACCGACTTTCATTTCACGGCGTACTGGTACCGGTGGACAGGGCAAGGCTTGCGTTCCAGTCACCGGGTGTTGTGATCACCCGGCCGGCACAGATGGGGCAGGCCGTTCGCCGGGGTGAACTATTGGCCACGCTGGACAACCCCGAGCTTGGACCGGCGCAAAGGGCGGCCGCTGCCCGCCTGCAGGAAGCCCTTACCCAGAGAGATCAGGCGAAACGTGAATTGGCGCGCCAGCGTTCGCTGTCCACGACCGGAGCGGTCGGAGAAGAGAGTGTGGAGCAAAGGGAAGCCGAGCTGGCCTCGCTGGAAGCAGCCGTGGCGCGGGCCGAGGCGGACCTGGCCGGTACCCGGCAGCGGTTGGAAGACGCGACTTTGCTGGCGCCATTTGATGGTGTCATTTCTTCGGTCATCGTCGAACCCGGAGAGTTTGTTTCCGCCGGCCAGGCAGTCATGGACATCGGGGGCCTGGAGAAAGTCGAGGTTCGGGTATTGTTGCCTGCTTCGCTGGTCAGTGAGCTGAACATAGGCAAAGAGCTAACCGTAAAAGTACCCCAATTGGGGGATAACGAATCAACCGGTTGGGTGACGGAATTGTCGACGATCGGTGAAAAAGACACGGGCCTGTTCCCGGTCACGGTCGAAATCCCCGTTGATCCCTCATCCACCATGATTCGTGCCGGCATGCAGGCTGAAGTCCTCGTTGTATATGCCGACGTCGAAGGCATGATCGTGCCGCTGGGGGCCATCGTCGACCCGGTAGGCGGCAGCCCGAAAATTTTCCGTGCGGCCGATGGCGTGGTAACGGAAATTCCTGTGCGCATCCTGGCAATCGCTGAGGGTGAAGTTGCCGTTGAATCGGAAGGTGCCCGTCTGGCAATCGGCGACCGGGTTGTCGTGGCCGGGCACCGATCGCTGACGAATGGCCAGCAGGTCCGGATGACGCAATGAAGTGGCTGGCGCGATCACTCGACCAGCGGCGGATGATTATCTCCATCGTGATCATGCTATCGATCACCGGCCTCGCCGCCTGGATGGGCATGATCAGGCAGGAGGACCCTGCTTTTCCTTACCGATACGGCTATGTGATGGTCCGGTTTCCCGGGGCGGATGTCGAGCAGGTAGAACACCTCGTGGCCAGGCCGCTGGAAGAGGAAATCAGCGAAGTCGAAGAGGTTGATGAAATAAAGACAACCATCCGGGCGGGTTTCCTGCATTCGATCATTGGCATGAAGCAGACTGTCTATGACACCGACAATGTCTGGGACAGGATTCGCGTCGCGGTCGCCCGTGCTCAGACCCGGTTTCCGGAGGGCGTATTGCAGCCGATCATTGACGACCGGCAGGTAGACGCCTCAACCGTGGTTCTGGCTGTTGGCGGTAGTGACGACATCGATGAACTGCAGCGCGCCGCCGAGCGGCTGAAGAATCGCCTGTATTCCATGAATGCGGTTTCCCGGGTCAGGTTGTTTGGCGATTCCGGCGAACAGGTCACGGTGGCGATCGATGATGCGCGCATTCAGACTCTGGGCCTGACGCCTGAAATCATCATGTCGCAACTGCAATCGCGCAATGAAATAGTTCCTGGCGGTTTCGTGGAGGTTGGCGGTCGTCAGACCCTGGTTCGTCCGCAAACCGAGTTCCGCAGCATCGCCGAAATCTCCGGTACGCCGATTGTGCTCTCAAGCGGCAAGTCGGTGCCATTGTCCTCCATTGCCGATGTGCGACTGGAGGTGGCTGACCCGCCGGTGCAAACGGCATGGATGAACGGCAGGCAGGTGGTTGCCGTCGCCGTAACCGTGGCCCGGAATCGCATTAACGTGGTTCGTTTTGGCGAACAGTTACGTGCGTTCGTGGAAGAAATTCGACCGGAATTCGCTCCGCTGACGATTGACGAGATGTTCTTTCAGCCAGAGCATGTACGAAGCCGGCTCAGCGAACTGGGAAATTCACTGTTGCTTGGAGTCGTGATCGTGGGGACAGTGCTGCTGCTATTGATGGGACCGCGTATGGGCCTGGTCGTTGCAGTCATAGTCCCGCTGGTCACGCTGTCGTCGCTTTCGCTGTTCGCCATGGGCGGCGGGGTGTTACACCAGATGGCTATTGCCGGCCTGGTCATTGCGCTCGGCATGCTGGTCGATAATGCGATCGACATGGTGGAGAACATCCAGTGGCACAGGGATCGCGGCGCCAGCGCCGTGGAGGCTTCGGTGACTTCGGTGATCGAACTGGCGCGACCGCTTGGCGCGGCGACCGGAACCACGCTCGCCGTTTTTGTGCCCATGGCCATCTCTCGTGGCGATACGGCGGATTTCACCCGGGGGATACCGATTACCATTCTGATCATGCTCAGCATGAGCTACCTGTTCGCCATCCTGGTCACGCCGCTGATCAGCCAGGTGGTGTTGAAGCCTCGGGCGGGATCCTCGGGCAGTCACTGGATGGCGCGCGCCGGTGATTGGGTGGGCAGGTTTTCAGTTCGACACGGCACGCGGGTGATCCTGGTGGCTGTCCTGCTGGTGATCGCCGCGGCCGCAGGTAGCCGGCAGATCGGGCAGGAATTTTTTCCAGACACTGATCGCCGGCAAATGGTGGTGGATATCTATTTCCCGGAAGGCACGCCGATTGGCATCACGACTGATTTTGCAAC
This sequence comes from Lysobacterales bacterium, assembly GCA_029287515.1. GTDB lineage: Bacteria > Pseudomonadota > Gammaproteobacteria > Xanthomonadales > SZUA-36 > JAHEFT01. The sequence continues at coordinate 13,853 of JARFQZ010000251.1, read as the reverse complement.
CGCCCTGGCGGACGAGTTGTCGGGGTTCGAGGAGAGTGAAGCGGTGTTTGCGTTCTCCGGCAATTCAGGGCCGCGGTTTTTCTATAACCTGAATGAAAACCCCCGGGCCCCGCAAATTGGAAGGGTGGTGGTCAATACCCGGCAGATCGAGGATCTGGCTTTTCTGATGGGCTGGGTGCGCGACCAGGCAGCGAGTCGATGGCCGGAAGTCCAGATTGTTGCAAGGCGGCTGTCCCAGGGACCGCCGGCGCCCGCCCCGGTGGAGCTCCGCGTGGTGGGACAGGATCGGCAGCAACTGGCCCGGTTCGCAGAAAGGCTGACGGCCATGCTGCGCGAGATTCCCGGTACGGTGGATGTTCGTCACAATCTCGGCATCGGAATACCCAGCCTCAGGTTTGAATTCAATGACTCGATTGCTGATGCCAGGGGCGTGAGCCGCAGGCAGTTGGCCCAGGCACTGGCCCGGCAGACCCAGGGATTATTCATCGGGCATTACCGTGCAGGAGAGGATCCTGTGCCTATTGTCCTGCGTTCTCGCGAAGGCAGCCGTTTCGACCTGGGTCAATTGCTTGCGGTGAATGCTTACGCAGGCGCCGGCATGGGTATTCCCGTGATGGACACCGGACAGCCGAGCATGGAATGGCAGGCAGCAGTCATCCATCACCTGGATCTCGAACCGGTGGTCACCGTGTTCAGTGAACTCACCGCCGGTGCGACCTATCCGGAGATTTACGATGAAGTGTTCCAGCGCCTGGCGGAGTCCGGCCTGCCGCCCGGAATCCGCGTCGTTCCAGGAGGGTACGAGGAATCTTCCGGTGAAGCCAATACTGCTTTATTCAAAACCCTTCCGATCGGGCTGATCCTGCTGCTGTTTTTCCTGTTATTGCAATTCAACTCCTATCGCCGGGTCATGATCATCCTGGTAACGGTGCCACTGGCGATAACCGGCGTGGTTCCCGGCCTGCTGTTTACCGGGTATTCCTTCGGATTCACTGCAACGCTTGGGGTGATCACCTTGATGGGGATCGTCGTCAACAATGCCATCGTGTTGATTGACACGATTGATTCGAACCTGGATTCGGGCATGTCCACGCCGGATGCCGTGGCACGGGCGGTCAGCCGGCGAACCCGACCGATCTTGCTGACCACGCTCACCACGGTGGCGGGCCTGGTTCCGCTGACCTTCGCCAGCAGTACGCTCTGGCCGCCCATGGCATGGTCCATTATTTCAGGGTTGCTTGCTGCGACCGTGCTGACACTGGGTGTGGTGCCGACTCTGAGCAACTGGTTGCTCAAGGCGCCTGGCCGCTGATGAGGGTCATCCGGATTTTCGATCGATATTGCCACACCCGCTGGATTAGAGGACAATTCGCCCCTTCACAAAGAGGAAATATTCAAATGAAACAGATTTTCATCAAGGGGGCAATGTTGTCTGTTGCCCTGCTAAGTACTGCTGCGCTGGCGGCCGAGCTTGAAACAGAGGCGCAGAAACTGGGTTACATCATCGGCATGGATATCGGTGCCTCCCTCAAACAGCAAGGCGCGGATATCGACATCGATACGTTGCTGGAAGCCGTCAGGGCCACTTACAACGGTGATCCGCTGGCCATGACGCCCGAGGAGGCAGCATCCGCCCGTGAAACGTTCATCGCTGCCCGCCGTGCCGAGGCTGAACAGCAGCGAGCCAGCATGGCTTCGATAAACGCCGAGGAAGGGGACAAGTTCCTGCTGGAGAACCGCGCCAAAGAAGGTGTCCAGGTAACCGAATCAGGGCTCCAGTACAAAGTCGTCGTCATGGGTGACGGGGCAAAACCTGCGGCCAGTGACAAAGTGACTGTTCACTACCGCGGAACTTTGTTGAACGGTGAGGAATTCGACAGCTCCTATTCCCGCAATCAACCCACCAGTTTCCAGCTGGACCAGGTTATTCCCGGCTGGACAGAAGGCGTTCAACTGATGCCGGTCGGCAGCAAGTTCATGTTTTACATTCCGCCGAACCTGGCTTATGGGCCTAACGGCGGCGGCCCCATCGGTCCGAATTCAACCTTAATTTTTGAAGTCGAACTGTTGAGTATCGACTAATAACATAGCGCCATGAGAGTATCGATTGCAGGAAGCGGATACGTCGGCCTGGTCAGCGGAGCAGGGCTTTCTGATGTTGGCCACCACGTGCTCTGCATGGATATAGACGAAGCCCGTGTCGAGGGATTGAGGAACGGCATTGTGCCGATCTTTGAACCGGGCCTCGAGACCATGTTGAAACGGAATTCCAGCCAGCACAGGCTGGAATTCACGACTTCAATCCAAAAAGCGGTTGAACACGCGGAAGTGCTGTTCATTGCCGTCGGCACGCCGCCTGGCGAAGACGGATCGGCGGACCTGAGTCATGTGCTGGCCGTGGCTGAGGCAGTCGGGCGGCACATCGAAAATCCACTGCTCGTGGTCGTCAAATCTACAGTGCCCGTGGGTACCTGTGAGAAAGTCCGGGCGACGATTGACGCCGGGTTGGCCAAACGCGGTGTCAGCGTTAGCTTTTCCGTGGCTTCCAACCCCGAATTCCTGAAGGAAGGGGCCGCGATTTCAGATTTCATGAAACCTGACCGGATCGTGATCGGGGTGGATAACGAACAGGCAGAAAACCTGTTGCGTGAACTTTATGCGCCTTTTAACCGGAATCACCAGAAGCTGTTGTGCATGGATGTGCGTTCTTCCGAGTTGACCAAGTATGCTGCCAATGCCATGTTGGCCACGAAGATCAGCCTGATGAACGAATTGTCCAATGTCGCGTCTCACGTGGGTGCAGACATCGAACATGTGCGTAACGGGATTGGTTCGGACCCCAGGATCGGTTACTCATTCATTTATCCCGGGGCAGGTTACGGTGGTTCCTGCTTTCCCAAGGATGTTCGGGCGCTGGAGCGCACCGCCAGTGAGAACGGTTATGCAGCGGAATTGCTTCGGGCTGTAGAATCGGTCAATGACCGTCAAAAAAATAAACCATTTGAGATAGTTAACCGACATTTTGAAGGTAAATTATCCGGTCTTACGGTCGCTCTCTGGGGTCTTTCGTTTAAACCCAATACGGATGATATGCGCGAGGCGCCGAGCATCAACCTGGCCAATTCCATCCTGTCTGCCGGCGGCAGCGTGCGAGCGCACGATCCGGAAGCGGCGGCCGAGGCCGGACGTTTTTTCGAGGGCCGCGACGGATTCCGGACCGTGGATGACCCTTACGAGGCTGCAGCCGGAGCCGATGCCCTGGTCCTGATAACGGAATGGAAGCTTTACTGGGCTCCCGATTTTGACCGCCTGGCATCTGAAATGAAGCAACCGGTCATTGTTGACGGGCGCAACATCTGGTCGCCGGAAGTCGTCCGCCGTCGAGGAATAACCTATTACGCGATTGGGAGGCCCTGAGGAAGAGCCATGACTAAAACCGCACTCATCACCGGCATTACCGGTCAGGACGGGGCCTACCTGGCGGAATCCCTGTTGAACAAGGGTTACGAGGTGCATGGCATCAAGCGCCGTGCGTCCCTGATCAATACGGCCCGCATCGATCACCTTTATTCCGACCCGCATGTCGAAAGCACCAGGCTTACATTGCACTACGGAGACATGACGGACAGTTCCAGCCTGCAAAGAACCATCCAGCGGGTTCAACCGGATGAAATCTACAACCTGGCGGCACAAAGCCACGTTGCCGTTTCTTTCGAAGAACCCGAATACACGGCGGAATCAGACGCAGTTGGCACACTCAGAATTCTCGAGGCCATGAGAAACCTTGGGCTGGAAGACACCTGTCGCTTCTACCAGGCCTCGACCTCCGAATTGTTCGGGAAAGTGCAGGAAACGCCGCAATCGGAAACGACGCCGTTTTATCCTCGTTCCCCTTACGGAGTGGCAAAATTGTATGCCTACTGGATAACGGTCAATTATCGCGAGTCCTATGGCCTGTTCGCATGCAACGGTATTTTGTTCAACCACGAATCCCCGCTGAGAGGTGAGACATTCGTCACTCGAAAAATCACCCGGGGCCTTGCCCGGATCGGATGGGGACTGGATGAATGTGTGTATCTCGGAAACCTCGATGCCCGCCGGGATTGGGGGCATGCCCGGGATTATGTAGAGGCCCAATGGCTGATGTTGCAGCACGAGGAGCCGATCGATTTCGTCATTGCTTCAGGCAAACAGTATTCGGTCAGGGATTTCGTCAACACCGCGGCTGAAAGCATGGGTGTTCAATTGGACTGGGAGGGCGATGGTGCCGAAGAAAAAGCCGTCGTAGCCTGGTCCGAAAACGACGAACTGTCTTTCCGGGCAGGCGATACGGTTGTCCAGATCGATCCCCGGTATTACCGGCCTGCCGAGGTGGAGACGCTGTTGGGTGATGCCAGCCTGGCCCGTGAGAAGCTGGGTTGGTCGCCCCAAACGTCTTTCAGCGAGCTGGTCAGGGAAATGGTGGAAAACGATCTTCGCCTGGCCAGGGAAGAGTCCCTTATTGACCAGGACCGGTCTTTGTCCTGAAAATTGCACGATGGATTTTGTAGCAGGTCACAATGGCATGGTGGGCGCAGCGCTGCTACGGCATTTGCGCGCCAGGGGAAGTGAGGCGATCATCACCCGGGGACGGGGCGAGCTGGATCTTACCCGGCAGGCAGAGGTGGAGTCTTTTTTTGACGAGCAAAAAATAGACACGGTCTACCTTGCGGCCGCCAGGGTCGGGGGGATCAAGGCAAATAACGATTCACCGGCCGACTTCATTCGCGATAATCTTCAGATCCAGACCAATGTCATAGCCGCAGCTCACCGTGCGGGCGTCAGTCGCTTGTTGTTTCTCGGCAGTTCCTGCATCTATCCCCGGCTGGCCGGGCAGCCCATGAGCGAAGAGGCGCTCATGACCGGGACGCTGGAGCCCACGAACGAAGCCTATGCCGTGGCCAAGATTGCCGGCATCAAGATGTGTGAAGCTTACCGCCGGCAATTCGGGAGTGATTTTCGAAGCGCCATGCCGACCAACCTGTATGGTCCGGGGGATAATTTCGATCTTGAAACCAGCCACGTGCTGCCGGCGCTCCTGAGAAAGTTCCACGAGGCGGCTGCAAAAGGCGATCAGGCGGTCCGGGTTTGGGGCAGCGGCAGGCCAAGACGGGAGTTTCTTCACGTTGATGACATGGCTGCGGCTTGCTGCCACCTCATGGAACTTACCGAAGACCAGTATTGGTCAGCCGTTTCGGACCGTTGTTCTCACGTCAATGTCGGATGTGGCACGGACATCAGCATTGCCGAATTGGCTGAATTGATTGCCGGGATAACGGGTTTCGGCGGAAAGATCGAATACGACGCTTCCATGCCGGACGGCACTCCCCGCAAACTGCTCGATGTCGGCCGTCTGAAGTCGCTGGGGTGGGAAGCCGGCATCTCCCTGGAAGACGGCATCAGGGGCACATTCGATTGGATGAAAAAGCACGGGGTTCAGGTCAGCTGATATGAGTGATTCACTGCAGGACCAGTTGCGGGCCCTTGGCCTGGCAAAAAAGCAAACACGAAAAAACATGGGTTCCGGGACCGCAAAACGGTCCCGGCAGGCGAACCGCAAGCGGTCCGAACAGGACGCGAAACCAGGGGAGTTATCCCTGGAAAAGGCCTACGCTCTGAAAAGGCGGGAAGAACAGAGGCAGGCAGACAAGGCTCGCCGCAAAAAACAGGCTGAGGACCGGCAGCGCCGGCTGCTGAATAACCAGATACGCGAAATTGTAAAAGCCAAAAGGCTGAACCGGGAAGACGCAGAAGTTGCCCGCAATTTCCTGTTCAGGGGGCGTATCCGGAAGGTCAATGTCACCCCGGAACAACTTAAATCACTCAATGCGGGTGAACTGGGCCTGGTCTACCTGTCCGGTGGTTACCATCTGCTGGAGCCTGAGCAGCTGGAGAAAGTGAAGGCGTTGTCTTCCGACCACGTGGTTGACCTGAATACTGAAGACCCTGAAGACGACGGCGAGTTCCCAGTCCCTGATGACCTCGAATGGTGAGTTCTCAGGCTGCTGAATTCAGGGTTGAAAATTTGAAGGCAGCAGCGTGCTGATATCTTCCACGCTGCAGCTCTTGCGCCTGGCGTAATCGGTCGCCTGGTCCTCAAGAACGGGTCCCAGAACGAAATACTCAGCCTGCGGATGAGCGAAGTAATAGCCGCAGACTGATGCGGCAGGCAGCATGGCGAAACCGCTGGTGAGTTCCATCTGCGCATTGGCGGGGGCATCGAGTAATCGGAATATCTTTTCTTTTTCGCTGTGATCGGGGCAGGCCGGATAGCCGGGGGCCGGCCGGATACCCTGGTATTTTTCCCGGATAAGTTGTTCGTTATCCAGGGATTCGTTTTCTGCATAGCCCCAGAATTCACGGCGCACACGCTGGTGCAAATGCTCGGCGAAAGCCTCGGCCAGTCGGTCGGCCAGTGCTTTGAGCAGGATTGACTGGTAGTCGTCGTGGGCAGCCTCGAATTCCTCGAGTTTGCGCTCTATGCCCAGGCCGGCGGTCACGGCGAATAATCCGGCGTAATCATTCTTGCCAGAACCTTTTGGCGCGACGTAATCCGCCAGGCAGCGGTTGGAGCGGCCTTCCGCTTTTGCCCTCTGCTGCCTGAGGAACAGTAATTTCTCAACAGGCTGCTCGCGCGATTCATCCTCGTACAAATAAACATCATCGCCATCGGAGGCAGCAGCGTAGATACGAAATACCGCACGTGCGCCAAGCCATTTTTCGGTAATGATCCGATCCAGCATTTCGCGGGCGTCTGCATACAGATTACTGGCTGCCTCGCCAACGACCGGATCTTCAAGAATCGCAGGATAACGCCCCGCCAGTTCCCACGTCTGGAAAAAAGGGGTCCAGTCGATTATGTCGACCAGCTGTTCCAACGGGTAGTTTTCAAGTACCTGCAGGCCGGCCGCGTTCGGGATGCAGATCTCCGTATCATCCCAATCTATTCGCAGATGATTGGCGCGGGCATCATCGAGACTGACCGGTGGTTTGCGATTACTGCCCTTGCTCCTTCTCTCGCGCATCTCGCGGAATTCCTGCGCTGTTTTTTCCTGCAAGGTCTGCCGGCTTTCAGGACCAATGAGTTGCCGGGCGACGCCCACTGCGCGTGAGGCATCCTTGACCCAGAAAACGCCGTTGTCGTACTCGGGCTCGATCCTGAGTGCCGTATGCATCGGCGACGTTGTTGCGCCACCGATCATCAATGGCTGTTCCAGGCCCTGGCGTTTCATTTCAGCGGCAACCACGCGCATCTCCTCGAGCGAAGGCGTGATCAGGCCCGAAAGCCCGATGATATCGGCCTTCTCTTTGACCGCCGTGGAAAGGATGGTCTCGCCGGGCACCATGACCCCCAGGTCCGTTACCTCGAAGTTGTTACAGCGCAGGACGACCCCGACGATGTTCTTGCCGATGTCGTGAACATCTCCTTTCACCGTGGCCATTACCACGTGCCCCTGGCTGCGCGCGGTATCACCGCTGCGTCGCTTTTCCTCTTCGATGTGCGGGATCAGCACCGCCACTGCCTGCTTCATGACCCGGGCGCTCTTCACCACCTGCGGCAGGAACATTTTTCCTGCCCCGAACAGGTCGCCGACCACGTTCATGCCATCCATCAGCGGACCTTCGATCACATCCAGGGCGCGGCTGGACTGTTTGCGCGCTTCTTCCGTGTCAGCCTCTACGTGGCTGTTGACGCCTTTGACCAGTGCGTGCACCAGGCGATCGTGCAACGGTAATTCACGCCATGCCTCGCTGACGGCTTCCCGCCGCGTCTCCCCCTGGAACGCCTGCGCCAGTTCCAGCAACCTGTCGGTGGCGTCTTCAGCGCGGTTGAGCACCACGTTCTCGACCGCGTCCCGCAATTCGTTGTCGATCTCATCATAGATCTCCAACTGTCCGGCGTTGACAATCGCCATGTCCAGGCCGGCCTTGATGGCGTGATACAGGAAAACGGAATGGATGGCCTCGCGAACCCGGTTCTGGCCACGGAAAGAAAATGAAATATTGCTGAGCCCGCCGGATACCAGCGCCCCCGGACAGGTTTCCTTGATGCGGCGGGTTGCCTCAATGAAATCCAAACCGTAGCTGTTATGTTCCGGAATGCCGGTGGCGACGGCAAAAATATTCGGGTCGAAAATGATGTCCTCGGGCGGAAAGCCGACTTCTTCGGTGAGGATTTTCCATGCCCGCTGGCAGATTTCCACCCTGCGCTCCAGCGTATCGGCCTGCCCGCGTTCATCGAAAGCCATCACGATGACCGCGGCGCCGTAACGAAGGATCGTCCTGGCCTGTGCGATGAAAGGCGCTTCTCCTTCTTTCATCGAAATGGAATTGACGACACCTTTTCCCTGCAGGCACTGGAGGCCTGCTTCGAGCACTTCCCAGCGGGATGAGTCGATCATGACCGGGACCCGGGCAATGTCCGGTTCCGATGCAATTAGGTTCAGAAAAGTCGTCATGGCTTTCGGGCCGTCAAGCAGGCCTTCATCCATGTTTACGTCGATGATCTGTGCACCGTTTTCAACCTGTTGCCGGGCCACTTCCAGCGCTGCGGGGTAATCGTCCTGTTGAATCAGCCGGCGAAAAACAGCGGAGCCGGTCACATTGGTGCGTTCGCCGATATTGAGAAAGTTGAGTTCTGGTGTGATGGCCAGGGGTTCCATCCCAGACAGCCGGCACCAGGCACTATTTACCGGCAAGTCTCTCGGTGCTTTGCCGCTTACAGATTCCGCGATTGCCTTGATATGCGCCGGTGTGGTGCCGCAGCATCCCCCCACGATATTGATCAGGCCGTCTTCGGCGAAATCACCCAGCAACTGCGCCATGTTTTGCGGGGTGTCGTCGTATTCTCCCAGTTCGTTGGGCAGGCCGGCATTCGGATACAGGCTGACGGGGCAGTCGGCAACTCTGGCGAGTTCCTGTATCCAGGGACGTATTTCAGCCGCACCGAGTGCACAGTTCAGGCCAACGGCAAACGGCTTTGCATGCCTGACGGAATTCCAGAACGCCTCGACCGTTTGTCCGGAAAGCGTCCTGCCGCTGGCGTCGACAATGGTTCCGGAAATTATGAGCGGCAGTCGTGCACCGAGTTCCTCGAACACCTCGGTGATGCCGAAAATTGCGGCTTTGCAGTTGAGGGTGTCAAACACCGTCTCGATGACCAATAAATCTGCTCCGCCTTCGATCAGGCCCCTGGTTGCTTCGGCATAGGCTTCGCTGAGTTCCGTGAACGTGACATTGCGATACTCGGGGCGATTCACATCCGGAGACAGGGACGCGGTCCGGTTGGTCGGTCCCAGCGCTCCGGCAACGAAGCGTTCGGCGCCCGGGTGATCACGCATGTGCTCGTCTGCTGCCAAGCGTGCAATCCGGGCGCTTTCCAGGTTTATTTCATACACCAGTTCTCCAGTGCCGTAGTCAGCCTGGGCAATGGAAGTTGCATTAAAGGTATTTGTTTCCAGGATGTCAGCCCCTGCAGCCAGGAAGTCCCGGTGAATATCCAGGATGACATCCGGGCGGGTAAGGCTGAGCAGGTCATTGTTACCCTTGAGTGCATTGGCGTGGTCCTCGAGCAGCCTGCCGCGGTAGTCCTCTTCCTCCAGACGCCTGCCCTGGATCATGGTGCCCATGGCCCCATCCACGATCAGGATCTGCTTTTCCAGTATGGCCTCGAGCCGGCCGGCCCTGTCCGGATTCCGGTAGGGGAGGGTGATCATTGTTTTATCGCTGATAGTGAAAGGACGGAAAAGTTCGGAGTCCGCCTTTCAATGGCTGATACCGCGCATTGCCTGACGGCAAGCCCGGCCTGCTCGCAATGCTGCTCGAGTTGCCGGGTGGTGAAACCCAGGTTCACGTGGTTGTAAGGCTCCACGGCCTTCGCATGATGATGTTTCTGCAGGGTCACCGCCAGCAAGTGGCCACCTGTTCTCAGCACCCGGGCCACTTCACTGAAAACCTGCTGTGGCTTGGTGGTATAGGTCAGGGCATGCATCAGTAAAACCGTGTCGATGGAAGAATCAGTCACCGGCAGTGAGTGCATGTCGCCCAGTTCGAATTTCACGTTTGGGAACGGGCCGACCCTTTTGCGCCCGGCCTCCACAACCCGCTCACTGATATCCAGGCAGATGATGCTCCTGGCCGTCGGCGCCAGCAGCTCAGCGAGCACACCGTCGCCGGAGGCAATGTCGAGAACATCACCCGGGGTCAGCAAGTGCACGAGCCCTCTTGCTGTCGCTTCCCAGGTGCGCCCGGGAGAGTAGTGTCGCGCCATGTCACCGGCCACACTGTCGGCCCATGTCGATGCGCCTTTTCTTTTGTTCAGAACCTGGGTGATTCTGTCCAGGTCCTGCTTTAACAATGGGTCCGAAGTATTCGACTTCAGCAATTGCCAGAGATCTGCCAGGCTCTTATCCTGTATACCCCTGGCAATCCGGTAGTAGACAAACACGCCGTCCTTGCGATCACTCACCAGCCCGGCCTCTTTCAACTTTGCCAGGTGAGTGGACACGCGTGGTTGTGCCAATTGCGTTATGCCGGACAGTTCTGCAACGCTGAATTCTTCCTGCTCGAGCAACAGCAGCAACCGCAGGCGAGTCGGGTCAGCCAGAAGCCTGCAGTGATGCGTAGCTGCCTGCAGATCCATGTCCTGATGTTTTGGCGCAGTCATATATCTTCGTATCTTGATTTAAAGATATATCGCAGGTTATCTCCTGGCCAGGTAAAGGTCAACACCTTTTGTTCCTGAGAATTAATTCCCCATGATGGCTATAATTCCCAACGCGCATGACATGATGCCTTGCCGGTGGGAAGAGTAATCAGATGAACCTGGATAAAGACAAGCAAAAAGCGGTGCTGACCCGGAAGGTCGTTGCCAGTATTAAAACGCGTCTGAAGGCGGAGAAAGCCGAAATGGCTGCCATGTATGTGAAACAGTGTTTTCGTCGGGTGCCGTTGGAGGACCTGGCGTCCGAGACACCCGAGACTCTGTCTGCCATGGTCATCGGGCAGCTGGGGTGGCTCAGGAAGCGGGTACCGGGGGAAGTATTGATTCGTGTTTTCAATCCTGATCCGGACAAGGATGGCTGGGAATCCCCTCACACGATTGTCGAGATGGTAAACGATGACATGCCTTTCCTGGTGGATACGGCTTCGCTGGCCATGTCGGAAATGGATGTTGGCGTACACCTTATCATTCATCCGGTCATCCGCGTGGGCAGAAGCAAAAGCGGTTTGCTGAAAACCATACATCCCAAAAAGGGTGCACAGGGAAGCGCAGAATCGGTCATGCAGTACCAGGTGGACCGGCAAAGCAGCCCTGAAAACATGGAAGTCATCCGGGCTAATCTTGAAAGGGCCTTCACAGATATTCAAAAGGCCGTCTCCGATTGGCGCCAAATGGAGGTTGCGGCCAGTGAAGCGGCACAGAATCTGCATGAGTGGGCTCCGGATACAGACCCGGGCTGGCTTGAGGAGTACCGGTCATTCCTGGAATGGCTGCTGGATGATCACTTCATTTTCCTCGGCGTGCGCGATTACGACGTCATAAGGCGAAAAAAGGGTGGCGAACTGAAAGTACACAAAGGCTCCGGGTTGGGTATCCTGGCGGAGTCCCCGGACATGGTCCGTTCACGGCCGTTGTCCAGCCTGGCGTTTACCGAGCAAAATCGACGCCCGCTGCCAATCATCATTACCAAGACCAATGCGCGTTCGACGGTGCACCGGCGGGGCTACCTGGATTACATCGGCGTGTTGAAGTTCAACAAACAGGGTAAAGTGATCGCAGAGAGGCGGTTGCTGGGCCTGTTCACATCGACCGCATACAACCTCAATGCCATGGATACGCCACTGGTTCGTGTGAGGGCCAACAAGGTGCTGGACAACCTGGGCCTGGTCAGGGGCAGCCACGCGTGGAAATCCATGGTTCATACCCTCGAAACGTTACCCCGAGACGAGCTGTTCCAGGCCAGTTCCCGGGAACTGCGCGACACGGCTCTGGGCGTGCTGAACCTGCAGGACAGGCAAAGGGTCAGGTTGTTTATCCGGCGTGAACGATTTGGCCGCTTCTACTCTTGCCTGGTTTACATACCCCGCGAGCGGTTCAATACGGAAAACCGTGAAAAAATCCAGGATATTCTCAAGCGCGCTCTCAAGGGCGTCCGTCTGGATTACGGCGTTCACATCTCCGAGTCCAAGCTGGCGCGCTTGCAGGTCGTGGTCCGTCCGCGTCCGGGGGCTGAGATTAAAATCGATGTGGGTGCGCTGGAACAGAAAATTGTCGATGCAGTCCGCTCCTGGACCGATGAACTTCGGCAGATCCTGGTCGAAAAACTGGGGGAGGCGGAAGGGCTGGCTGCAGCGGGCCGGTTCGGCAAGGCTTTTCCCGAAGCTTACAAGGAGGACATCTCTCCGTGGGTCGCCGCGTTCGACGTCGAAAACCTGTCGGCAGTGGACCAGGGTGAAGACCTCAGGATGAGCCTCTACCGGCCGCGCAAGCCGCGGGGCGGCATCATCCGGTTCAAGGTTTTTCGCAAGAATGATCCGATACCGCTCTCTGACGTGCTGCCAATGCTGGAAAACCTGGGTCTCCGCATCGTGAATGAACGGCCGTACGAACTCAAACTGGCTGAAGACCAGAGACTCTGGATCCAGGACTTCGACATGATTCCAGCGGTGGAGCGCGAACTGGACCTCGATGTCATTCGCGGTTTGTTCAAGGAGTCTTTTGAAAAGACGCTCCGGGGGGAGGCTGACAGCGATGGCTTCAACCGCCTGGTCATCGCCTCGCAGATGAATTGGCAGCAGGTCAGGATACTCCGTGCTTACTGCAAGTACCTGCTGCAGACGGGAACGCCGTTTTCCATGGAATACATGGCCGAAACGCTGGCCAGGCACCCTGCAATCGCCCGGATACTGGTCGAGTTGTTCGAAGCCCTGTTCGATCCTGGCAGGGACGAAGAGTCGTCCTATCGAAAAGAAATGGCCAGCAAGAAGCTGGGGCGCAGGTTTACGGTATTACTGGAAAGTGCTCAGAAGGATGATCCCGTGCTCGTGGACCTGATTGCCGAAACCGTCGCTGCCCGGCGAAAAGACCGGTCACTGCAGGTCGATACTCTGAAGCGCACGTTCAGGCGGGCCCTGGAATTGGTCTCCAGCCTGGATGAGGATCGCATGCTGTTTGCGTTCTACGAGGTGATCAGGGCCACGCTCAGGACCAACTGTTTTCAGGCGGCCGCCGATGGTAGCGTCAAGGAATGCCTCAGTTTCAAACTCGACTCGCAAGCGCTTCCGGAACTGCCGCTTCCACGGCCGTTCCGTGAAATCTGGGTTTACTCAGCCCGCGTGGAGGGAATCCATCTGCGTGGCGGCATGATCGCCCGGGGCGGCTTGCGTTGGTCGGATCGCCGTGAAGACTTCAGGACCGAAGTGCTGGGGCTGATGAAGGCTCAGAGTGTGAAAAACACCATGATAGTCCCGGTGGGCGCAAAGGGCGGTTTCGTGGTCAAGAAATTGCCGGAGGACGGCGGCCGCGAAGCAATTATGAACGAAGTTTTAAGTTGTTATAAGTTATTTATCAATAGTTTATTGGATATTACTGATAATTTAGATACAGATGCAGTTATACCTCCGCCGGACGTGGTTCGCCGTGATGATGATGATCCATACCTTGTAGTGGCTGCGGACAAGGGCACGGCCACGTTTTCCGACACGGCGAATGCCGTTGCGGCTGATCACGGATTCTGGCTGGGCGACGCGTTTGCCTCCGGAGGTTCGGTCGGATACGACCACAAGGGGATGGGGATAACGGCACGAGGCGC
>JARFQZ010000206.1 GCA_029287515.1 Lysobacterales bacterium | reverse complement strand
CGGTTGGTACCCAGACCGCGCAGGTCGATGGATGCCGTACCGGTTGCGCCGTTAGAATCGAAGGCAACGTTGGATGCTTCAATCTGCGGCAAGTTGTTCAATACGTCCTCGACACGGGTCAGGCCGTAGGAACTGATGTCTTCCATACCCACGACTGCAACGGGGCTGGTTTGACCGAAACCGTCCTGACTGATAATTCTCGAACCGGTGACGATGACCTCTTCGATCATCTCATCGTCGTCCATATCAGCCGACTGGTCTTGGGCCAGTGCATAACTCGGCATCATCATGAATGATGTAATGCCAAGCGCAGCGGACACCGAAAGACTTAGATGTTTTTTGCGATACATGGTAGATCTCCTATCTGTGCTATATTTTTGGAGACGCTAAGGCGGGTTTAAAAAGCTGAAAAACGACTCCTCTCACCCAACCGTTAGCCAGCCCAAAGGGCTATAACTCTTGAACTCTTATTGTCCAACATCGGAATTTACATTATTTTAACGGAAAAAGCACTCTTTTTTAGCTGAATTCAGACATCCTTCCGTATTCAGCAAACCCATTTCCATATTGAGGTTTCTATGAAAAAACGACTGATGGTCATTTTCTTCGGTTTTTTTCTGGGTTGCTGGCTCAGCCCTGCCCTGGCCAAGGGGAAACTGGAAGGTCCAATCCGCATTACCAGTGACGTATTGGGATATGACCTGCAATACTGGATTTACATCCCCGGAAAGGATCGCAAACCCCTTCCTGAATTATACGTGACCGATGGCCAGGTGTTCCTGGGCTCAGGCCGCATGGCTGAGCTGCTCGACGAAGAGATCGAAAATGGCCGAATTGCACCGGTTTCAGCGATTTTTGTCGACAGCCGGGACCCCGACTACCCGGATGAGACGCGTCGGAACAGGGAGTTCATGTGTAATACCGACTATGCCAGGTTTTACCTGACCGAGTTGATGCCTGAAGTTTCCAGGCGCTGGACCGGGGCTGATCCCTCAACCCACAGGGGAATCATGGGTGTTTCGTTCGGCGGTATCAACAGTGCATGCTTCGGAATGCTGATGCCCGGTGCATTCCAGGTCCTGGTCATGTTGTCCCCGGGCAGCGACAAGCACCTGGACGTGATCAATGACGTGTACCGGGAGAGAGACAGGAATTCTTCGGCCATATTCATATCCCATGGCGGGCCGCAGGACAACGAGGCTGCTGCCCGGCGGTTCGTGGCCACCCTGAAGGAAAAAGAGTATCCGGTGCGGCATATCAGTAACGACGGCGGTCACGACTGGGACAACTGGCGCCCGTTGCTGGACGACAGTCTCCGGGCATTTGCAGGTCTGCGGGCAAAGGACGAGATCAAGTAGGAATTTTCCTTTGAACGGGATAATGGGCTGTGAGCAATAAAAGAAGAAAAAGCAGGCGGAAGCTCCGAAAGCCGGCAAAACCCAGGCAGACGATGTCACAGCAGCAAAGCATCCGGATGCAACAGGCGGTACAGGCCCAGAATGCGGGAAATCTTGCATTTGCAGAGTCGGCTTATCGCGCCCTTGTTGCCGAAAATGTGAAAGTGGCGGCACTTTACAGCAACCTGGGCATGATTTGCGCCAGGACTGAACGCCTTGCCGAGGCCCGTAACCTGTATAAAAAAGCCCTGGCAATCGATCCCCGCTTTCCCGATGCCAGGATGCACCTGGCATCGGCTTATGAACAGGCGGGCGAAACGGAAAAGGCGATCAGTTGCTATCAGAAGCTGTTGTCTCGCAATCCCGGCCTGTTCACTGCCAGGTACCTGATGGCGAACCAACTCAAGGCCCGGGGAAAGCTGGAAGAAGCCGTTGAACACTACCTCAGGATCATGCAGGAGCAGCCTGCTTACACCCAGGCTCACTTTACGTATTCCGGTGTCCACAAGTACGAGG
Source organism: Lysobacterales bacterium (assembly GCA_029287515.1). Lineage (GTDB taxonomy): Bacteria > Pseudomonadota > Gammaproteobacteria > Xanthomonadales > SZUA-36 > JAHEFT01. Next base: position 7,581 of record JARFQZ010000206.1, on the reverse strand, counting down.
ACGTCAACGACCCCCATATTGACTCAATGCTCGAGCTGTATCGGGACAACAGCCTGGGGACAGATAGCAGGATCCACCTTTCGTTCGCCCTGGCCAAGGCTTTTGAAGACCTGAAAGATTACCCCAAGGCGTTTCACTACCTTAAAACCGGCAACGACCTGAGGTACGGGAAATACAATTACATTATTGACGGTGATGAAGCGCTCAACGACAGTATCATCGAATCGTTCACTGCCGAGGCGATGGCTGGTCTCGGGGTCGAGGGCCAGGCTTCGGACAGGCCCATTTTCATCGTCGGGATGCCGCGGTCCGGGACCACCCTGGTTGAAAAAATACTCGCCAGCCATTCCGAGGTTCATGGCGGGGGCGAGTTGGATTACATGTATTCACTGGGGGTGAGTGAGTTTCTGCGGAAGTCCGGCAATTTTCTATTCAGGCCTCTTAATAACTATTCTAGAAAGGCCTTTGAATCCGTTGGTGAAGTGTATCTCGAAAAAACCGGCCGGCTCGACACACAAGCCAGCCGGATAACGGACAAACTTCCATTCAATTTCCAGATGATCGGTCTGATCAGGCTCGCGCTGCCCAATGCGCGGATTATTCATTGCGTTCGCGATGCGAGAGATACCTGCCTGTCCATTTACAAACAGAACTTTTCCACGGAAAATTACCAGTTTGCCTATGATCTCAAAACTGTGGGTCAGTTCCACAATCTGTACCGTGAGTTAATGGCGCATTGGCACCGGGTCATGCCGGGCGCGATATACGATATTGAGTACGAATCACTGACACAAAACCCGGAACAGGAAATCCGAAAGTTGTTATCGGCCTGCGACCTGGAATGGCAGGACGCCTGCCTGGATTTCCACCAGAGCAGGGGGCTGGTAAAAACAGCCAGCTTTTACCAGGTGCGTCAACCCATGTATACCAGCTCGGTGCGACTGTGGGAGCAGTACAAGGAGTTCCTGCAACCGCTGTTTAAAGCGCTGAATGACGCGGACCATCAAAACGGAAGCAAAGAATGAATCCACTGGAAAAAATTGATTTAGCAATGAAACTGCTCACCGAAGGACAGGTGCAGCGCGCAGCGCAGCTGAGTTCGCAGGTGCTGGGGGAATTACCTGACTCCGCTACCTCCCACTACCTGGCCTGCGAGGTAGCAATCGTACAAAACCGTTTGAAGCAGGCGTTGGAACATATCAACCAGGCGGTCTCGATCGACGACAGGCAGCCCCAGTTGCTGTTGAAAAAAGCGCATGTCGAAGTGATGTGCCGCCAGGGCCTGCTGGCACAGGAAACCGCCTCTGCGGCCGCAGCCCGTTTTCCCGATGATGTAGCTGTTCAACTGGAGGCGGCACAGGTTTTCAGTCAGTGCGGGAATCACGCCGACGCTGAAGCTTTTTTGTTGAAGGCCGGAGAACTCGACCCGAAGAACCCCAAATTTCTGTTTGAATTTTCGACCAACCAGTTTTTCCTGGGTAAGACCGACAAGGCAGAAGAAGCCGTCTCGGACTTCCTGGCGCTCCCATTGTCGGCTAAAGGGCGAAAACTGCTCCTGAGGGCGCAGCTTCGGAAACAGACACCCGAAAATAATCATGTGGACAGCATCAGGAAATTTCTTGCCGGGCAATTACCCGAATCCGAAAGGGTCAATGGAAATTACGCACTGGCGCGGGAATTGGAAGATATCGGCGAGTACAGCGAGTCATTCGAAGCACTCCAGTCGGGTGCGGCGATCCAGCGTAAGCGGGTCAACTTCAACCTGGCGGGTGAACTGAAAAATATCAATGACCTGATCGAGACATTCCAGCCCGAGGCCTTTGCGGGCATTCCCGAATCGACGGCAACGGACAGGCCAGTCTTTATCGTCGGCATGCCACGTACCGGCACAACACTGGTGGAACGCATCATCCGCCAGCACGAAGGCGCCAGGTCGGCGGAAGAATCTTACGACTTCACACTGGCTTTCAGCACCGTGATCAATGACTTCATTGCTGGAAGCCTGGACAGCGATATGAATCCACTGAGTGCTGCGTTACAGGTGGACTATAACGAAATTGCCCGGAACTACCGGAACAGCATGAAGGGGATGTACGGAGAGGCTGAATACTACATCGACAAGACGCCCTTCAATTTCCTTTATTGTGGACTGATAAACAAGGCGTTTCCGAAAGCCCGGATCCTGCACCTGGTCCGGAATCCAATGGATACCTGTTTCGCGGTGTACAAGACCCTGTTCAGCAAGGCCTATTACTTTTCTTATGACCTGTCAGAGCTTGCAGATTATTATGTAGCTTATCGCCGGTTGATGGATCACTGGCGCGGGTTGATGCCCGGCGCGATCCTGGACGTGAAGTACGAGGAGCTGGTTTCAAACCCGATCGACGTTTCAAGACAGATAGCCGATTTCATAGGGATCGAGTGGTCCGAACGGCTCATCGAGGTGCAGGAAATCGAGGGTGCTTCTTCGACGGCCAGCGCTGCGCAGGTGAGAGAGCCCATTTACACAAGTTCAGTGGATCTGTGGCATCACTATGCGATTGAGCTTGAACCGTTAAGAGAGAGGCTCACGGCAGCCGGTATTGTCGACGCTTCAGGTGATCCGCTTGTCTGAACTGCGGCACGATTGCCATTACCAGAACAGTGGTCCTATCTCCAGGGCTCATCCCGCTCAGTCAGGCTATATAGCGACTCCGCAAGCTGGATGATTTTCTTGCTCTGGGCCTGGATATTGGCGCTGGTGTTGGCAATCTGTGAATCGGAATTAGCGATTTCGGCCAGGCGGTCGGCATCCATCTGCCATTTATAGGAAAAATGCCGGGCTACATCTCGCGGTGTCACGGCCATCGAGCCGGGGATATGGTCGGTTACCGCCAGTTCGCCGGTGATGGCCCAGATAAACTGGCTCTTGTTGGCGGTGTCCCAGACCTTGGCGATGAGTATCTCGTTCTCCGACCCCCAGACCGGGGCGGCGTCAACGGCCACTCCGGAGACTGCCCCGATCTTGATCATTTTCTTGACCAGGTCATCGAGCATGGGTTTAAACCAGGGTGTTGACTCTGTCATTTCATTACTTCCTGCGGGAATACGTTGGTGCGCACAATTGTATAGCACGGCGCTGATAAATAAAGACCTCAGCGGCGGTCCAGGAAATCCAGCGCGGTGGCCAGCGTTTTCGCACTGGGGAGTTCGTGGCTCATGCCGCTTTCAACTTCCAGCAGGCTGTTTTTAGCGCCCGCTTTAAGGTACTTGTTGTACACCATACGGGTCTCGTTCAGGTTGAAATCCCGGCTGCCGGTGACAAACACGTAGCGGTTGTTCAGCACCCGGTCCATGTCCCTGATCACGTCTTCGTTCCAGAAGTCGACGCCGCAGATAAAGATGGCGCCGGAAAAGACTGCCGGGTATTGCCTGGACAGAAAACTCGCCACGCGGCCGCCGCCGGAAAATCCGCTGACATAAATCCGTTTCTCGTCGATCTCGAACTGTTGTTTGGCCGCATAGATTGAAGACGTGGCCAGCACCATCCTGCGGGTTACCGGAACCCGGTTGCCCGAACGGTCCGCGGCAATATAGGCCAGGTTGTACTCGTCCAGCACCTTCGTCCAGCGCCCGTCCATGGAGCCGGAACGGGTGGGGCTGACATAGACCAGCAATCCGGGCGGCTCGTCACCCGGGTGGGACGGCCGGTAGACCTGCCAGGTGATGCTGGCATCGGGTTCCTGGATTTCGCGGAATTTTTCCGCCTGTTCGGCGCCGTAAAGTTCTTCGAGGGTGGAAGTGATCTCAAACCGCTGGTCTTTTTCCTGCGCCTGGCACACAGGCAGCCAGGCCAGCAACATGACCAAAAGCAAACCGTATTTAACGGCTCGGGACCAGCGCTTCATGGTTTTTCACAGTTTCGTAAACTGCTCAGAGTATATAGCGGCTAAGGTCCTCGTTTCCGGCCAATTCGTCCAGGTGCTCATCCACGTAGCCCGCATCGATGGTAAACGAGTCTCCGGAACGGTCCGGCGCCTCGTAGGAAATGGTGTCCAAAAGGCGCTCCAGCACCGTGTGCAGACGCCGCGCACCGATGTTTTCCGTCGATTCGTTCACTTTCCAGGAAATTTCGGCGATTCGGCGCACCCCTGCATCGCTGAAATCGAGATTGACGCCCTCGGTGGACATCAGCGCCCGGTACTGCTCGGTCAGCGAGGCCTGCGGCTCCGTAAGGATCCGGGTGAAGTCAACCACTTCCAGTGCCCGCAGTTCCACCCTGATTGGCAGCCGCCCCTGTAATTCAGGGATCAGGTCCGAGGGCTTGGACAGGTGGAATGCGCCCGAGGCGATGAACAGGATGTGGTCTGTCTTGACCATGCCATAGCGGGTCGAGACCGTGCAGCCTTCAACCAACGGCAACAGGTCGCGCTGCACGCCTTCGCGTGAAACGTCCGCGCCGCCGTATTCAGAGCGGCGGGCGACCTTGTCCAGTTCATCGATGAAAACGATGCCGTTCTGCTCGGCGTTTTCCATCGCCTGCGCCTTGATTTCCTCTTCATTTACCAGCCGGCCGGCTTCCTCCTCGACCAGGATCGGGTAGGCTTCCTTGATTTTCATCTTGCGTTTCTGCGTTTTCTTGCTGCCAAGGTTCTGGAACATGCCCTGCAACTGGCTTGCCATTTCCTCCATGCCCGGCGGGGTCATGATCTCGACGCCTGCCTGCATGGAGACATCGAACTCAATTTCGCGGTCGTCGAGTTCGCCGTGTACCAGCTTGTAGCGCATTTTCTGCCGGGTGCGGCTGTCTTCCGGTTCATCCTGTTCGGGTTCGGGCTCGTTGGCAAAACCGATGCCCTGGACGGACTGAGGTTTTGGCAGCAACAGGTCCAGGATCCGGTCGTAGGCCGCATCTTCGGCCAGCGACCGCACTTTTGCCATGGCCTGTTCCCGGGTCATCTTGATGGACGTGTCCACCAGGTCGCGGATGATGGACTCCACGTCCTTGCCGACGTATCCGACCTCGGTGAACTTGGTCGCTTCCACCTTGATGAACGGCGCGTTGGCCAGTTGCGCCAGGCGGCGGGCGATCTCGGTTTTGCCGACGCCGGTCGGCCCGATCATCAGGATGTTTTTCGGCGTGATTTCGACCCGCAGGTCTTCATCCACCTGCATCCGCCGCCAGCGGTTGCGCAGGGCGATGGCCACGGCGCGCTTGGCGTCCGACTGGCCGATGATGTGTTTGTCCAGTTCCTGGACGATTTCGCGAGGCGTCATTTGGGACATGGCTGTTACTCGGTCTCGAGGGTCTCGATGGTCAGGTTTGAATTGGTGTAAATGCAGATATCCGCGGCGATGCCCAGGGCCTGCCGGGTGATCTGCTCCGCGTCCAGCTCCGTATTCTGGATCAGGGCCAGGGCGGCTGCCTGGGCGAAAGGCCCGCCCGAACCGATTGCGATCAGGCCGTGTTCCGGCTGGATCACGTCACCGGTCCCGGAAATCAGCAGCGAATCGTCCTTGTCGGCAATCGCCAGCAGCGCTTCCAGGCGGCGCAGTGCACGGTCGGTGCGCCAGTCCTTGGCCATCTCCACGGCGGCGCGCACCAGGTGGCCGGAATGTTTTTCCAGCTTGCCCTCGAACCGCTCAAACAGCGTAAAGGCGTCTGCAGTGGCGCCTGCAAAGCCGGCAATGACACGATCCTTGTACAGCCTGCGCACTTTGCGCGCGTTGGCTTTCATGACGGTGTTGCCCAGCGTGACCTGTCCGTCGCCACCCATGACGACGAGGTTTCCCCGGCGGACCGAGCAGATGGTGGTGCCACGATACTGTTCCACTTCAGGCTCCTTGTTTTGCATGTGGGAAAAGTGGGGATAGGGGGGTGTGAATGCAAGGAGTGACCTTTGGCATGGTAGGCTTGGCGGCCATGATAGAAACGATCATTATCGCGGCCTTCAAGGCGGGTCTCCCGGTTGCGCTGGCCAGCTACGCGCTGACCTGGTGGGCGTTGAGGAACGACTACCTGGACTCCGTCGTGGACATCGACGAGTTGGAAAAGCAGATCAAGCAGCAGAGCAAGGACAAGAAAAACCGGAAAAAGGCCGACCCGGTGCACAACAAGTGGCTTGCATTTGGCGGCGGTTTCTACGGTGTTGTGGCCCTGTTGACCTACCTGGTCATCGAGTTGGGTGAGATCCTCGATTTCTTTTTGCAGTTTGAGAGCATCAGCGCATTTTTCTCCAAACTTTCCTTCAGCATGTTCATCGAGCTGATCATCGACGCCTTCATGAATTTTATTCTCGCCATCGCCTGGCCCTGGTACTGGCTGGGCGACATAGCGGGTCAGCATATCTGGGTTTGGTTCGCCGTGGCTTACGGTGGTTACTGGGCCGGCACCCGGCTGGCGCTCCGTCACCACATGGAAAGAGGGGAAAAAGGGGACAACTGAAATTATTGCGCATTAGGCTATGATTAGAGCCGGACAAACAAAGGAGAGATCGATGTCGCTTGCAAAAAAATCAGTAGCTGAATTCATCGGAACGTTCTGGCTGGTCCTCGGAGGCTGTGGATCCGCCGTGCTCGCCGCTGGAATACCTGACCTGGGTATCGGTTTCGTCGGTGTCTCCCTGGCATTCGGTCTGACGGTTATGACCATGGCCTATGCCATCGGCCATATCTCGGGCTGCCATCTCAACCCCGCCGTCTCCGTCGGCCTGGCCGTTGCCGGCCGCTTCAAGTGGTCCGAGCTGCCCGCCTACGTGATCGCCCAGGTCCTGGGCGCCATCGTCGCCGCAGCCATCCTCGCCTGGATCGCAAGCGGCGCCCCGGGTTTCGACGTCGCCGCCAGCGGCCTGGCCTCCAACGGCTACGGCGAACATTCACCCCAGGGCTATTCCATGCAGTCCGGATTCGTCACCGAAGTGGTCATGACCCTGATGTTCCTGATCATCATCCTCGGCGCCACCGACAAGCGAGCCCCGGCAGGCTTTGCGCCCATCGCGATTGGCCTCGGCCTGACGTTGATCCACCTGATCAGCATCCCGGTGACCAATACCTCCGTGAACCCCGCGCGCAGCACCGGTCCCGCACTGATCGTGGGCGGCTGGGCAGTTGCGCAGCTGTGGATGTTCTGGGTAGCCCCAATCATCGGCGCAGCCATCGCCGGCATTGTCTACCGGTGGTTTGACGAATAGCCTGACAACATAACGGCGGTTCAAATCGTCACTGGGTGTTCTTGAGGCCGGGTGGGTCGGTGAAGCCCCTGGCCCTGACAGGACACGCTCAAGCCTTCCCTGGGCGCTCTTCGGCCGTTCCCGACAGCCGAAGGTCCTGTCAGGGCCAGGGACTCCACCAACCCGGCATGGCGCAAGATTGGGTGACGGTTTGCGCCGTCGCCATGGCGCCATTGCGCAAACCCGCCCAGGCATTCAGCACTGCACCAAAAAGAAGTAACCGCGATATAAGCAGCCCCAATCCCGCGCCTGACTGGGGTGGTACGGCCTATTGCTCTTTCTGGACCTTCGGCTGTCGGGAACGGCCGAAGAGCGCCCAGGGAAGGCTTGAGCGTGTCCAGAAAGAGCAATAGGCCGTACCGCCCCACACCAG